>NZ_QGGI01000011.1 GCF_003148465.1 Oceanotoga teriensis | reverse complement strand
GATGAAGAATACAGAGGAAAAGGAATAGGGAAGGTATTATATTTACAAGCACTATATGAGTTAAAACATATGGGTTATGCTTATTGTATAATAGGCGGTGCTGGACCAATAGATTTTTATAAGAAACATTCTGATGCTTATGTCATAGAAAATTCTTCACCTGGAATATATGAAGGATTATTAAAATAAAACAAATGCTTGGCCACTATTATTTAAAAGCCAAGCATTTGTTTTATTTTAATCTATCTTTTTTTAAAACTCTTACTAAATAATCTGGCATTTCCTCTAAATCAAGTATTTTATCTGCTGCTTCTATTCTTATAGCTTCTCTTGGCATTCCAAAAACAACACATGATTTTTCGGATTGAGCTATAGTATATGCACCAGAGTTTCTCATTTCTAATAATCCCTCAGCTCCATCTTTTCCCATACCTGTCAATATTATACCTATAGCGTTTTTCCCTGCATATTTTGCAACTGAATAAAACATGACTTCAACAGACGGTCTTTGATGATATACTGGAGGTCCATCTTTTATTTGAACATAATATCTTGCACCATCTCTTTTTAAAATCATATGATAATTGCCAGGTGCAATTAAGACCTTTCCTGTTCTCAATAATTCTCCATCTTGGGCTTCAACTACTTCCAATTTTGATCTTTCATTTAAACTATTTGCAAAAGATTTTGTAAATGTTTGAGGCATATGCTGTGTAATTATTATTGGTGGCATATTTGAAGGTAATTGTCCTATCAAAAATCTTAAAGCTTGTGTTCCTCCTGTAGAAGCTCCTATTGCTATTATTTTATCTGTAGTTCTTATCATACTTTCTCTGATAACTTTGGAATTTTGTTTACTTTTATCATTTATTTTTTTACTAATACTAAATTTATATTTATGAGCAGCTTTTATTTTGTCTATTAATTGATTAAGCATTATATCAGTTGAATAAGAACCCCCTGGTTTTGAAATAACATCTACGGCACCAAGTTCTAAAGCTCTCATTGCATTTTCGCTTCTTTTTTCTGCCACGGAAGAATATATTATAACAGGCATAGGATAACTACTCATCAATTTTTCAAGGAAAGTTAGTCCATCCATTTTTGGCATCTCAATATCCAATATCAGAACATCTGGTTTTAGTTTTAATATTTTATCTCTTCCAGAATAAGGTTCTGGGGCTGTTCCAACTACTTCTATATCTCTTTCTTTTGACAAATTTTGTGATAATACTTTTCTAACCATTGCTGAATCATCTATAATAAGAACTTTTATCAATTAAATCACTTCCATTCTGATATATTATCAACAATATATTCCCCTGTATAATTATTAAATATAACTTTTTTACCTCTATTTCCTCCAGTATAATTTTTTAATATCTCTATATTTAAGTCTTTTAATATTTTAAATGCTATTTTTACGTTTTCATTACTAATATAAGGACTTAATTCTTGATTATTACTTCCTCCTGATACATTTGCTATTATATTATTTTTATCAGAATCATGTTTTATCATTATTTTATATAATTGTATTATTGCTTTTTCTCCTATTTTACTATCTGGTATTTTAGTATGTTTAAATTCATGGGGATACATATAATGATTCATTCCACCCCACTTATTTTTAAAATCCCACATAGCAATTGAAACACAAGAACCAAGAACGGTAGATATTTTATATGGTTCTTCAGAAAAAAATATCACCCCAGGTTTAACAAAAAAAGTATTTATCACTTCCAATTAAATCACCTACATTGCCGAATAAATAGTTGGTTTCATATATTTAAATTCTTTTTTCTTATCAGATAAACTTTCAGAATGACCGATTATCATAAGTCCATTTTTTACTAATGCCTTGTGAAATTTATTTGATAGATTTGCTCTCGTATCATAATCAAAATAAATCATTACATTTCTACAAAAGATAATATCAAATTTATGTTTAAAAGGAAATTTATTCATCAGATTAAAATATCTAAATGTAACCATATTATATATTTCATCGTTTAATCTAAAACTTTTATTATCTTTTGTAAAATATTTATTCAAATAATATACTGGAACATCAAGAGTAATCGTTGAAGGATAGGTTCTTTGCATGGCTTTTTGAAGAACATTAGTAGATATATCAGTTGCCAATATTTTTATAATTATATTGGGATTTAAGATTTCTTTTAAAACCATTCCTACAGTATAAGCCTCTTCTCCTGTAGAACATCCCGCACTCCAAACTCTTATTTCTTTACTTAAATTAATTCTTTTGTTTAAATTTAAAAATGTACTCATATAACTCTTTAAAAAATTAAAATGATTTATTTCTCTAAAAAAATTAGTTTTATTAGTGGTCATTTCATTCAAAAATTCTATCAATAATTTCTTATCTACAAATATTCTGTTATAAAAACTTTCGAAAGAGGTTATTGCATATCTATTCATTAGTTTTTTTATTCTCGCTTCTAATAAAACTTTTTTATTTTCATTATAATCTATTCCAAGATTTTCATAAATATAATCTCTGAATTTACTAAAAATCAAATTGTTCATATTTTATACAATCTCCTTTTATTTAAATAGGCCTCTTATAGAGGCCTATGATCTAAAAATCTCCAGTATCATCATCGAGAGGAATTATTTTTTCAGGATTAACTATTTCTGTTTTATTCTTTTTATCTTCAGAGATGTTTTTCTTCTTATTTATATTATTATTTTTTGGCTTACTTATATTTTTATAATTTGATTTATTTTTAATTTCATTTCCTTTATACTCAGAACTTCCATATACAAGTTTAACAAGATCTATAACTACTTCTTCCATACTAACTGCTTGAGAACTCAGTTCTTCAGAAGATGATGCTGATTCTTCAGCATTTGAAGCTATTTGTTGTGTTACTTGATCCATTTGACTTATAGCTTTATTTATTTGCATTATTCCTTGAGATTGTTCTTGACTGGCTGCTGCTATTTCATCCATTAATTCCTTAACTTTTTTAGATTGATCTGTTATTGATTCGAGAGATTCTTTAACTTTTTCAGAAGTCATTACACCTTCTTCAGATAATTTAATATTCTTTTCTATCATTTCTGATGTATCTCTTGCAGCTTTTGCAGATCTTTGAGCAAGGTTCCTTACTTCTTCTGCTACAACAGCAAATCCTTGTCCTGCTTCTCCAGCACGTGCGGCTTCAACTGCTGCATTCAGTGCAAGTATATTAGTTTGAAAAGCTATTTCATCTATTACTTTTATTATTTTACTTATTTCATCACTTGAATCTTTAAGTTTTACCATAGCATTCATCATGTTTTTCATTTGACTAAAACCATCTAATGATGATTCATTAGCTTTTTCAGAAAGTATTGCTGCTTGTTTAGTATTTTCATTATTTTGTGCAACCATAGATGATGATTCTTCTAAAGTTGACGAAGTTTCTTCTAATGATGCCGCTTGTTCTGCACTACCTTCAGCAAGTTGTTGACTCGCAGCTGAAAGCTCTTCAGAGGCTGAAGCAAGTTCTTGAGAGCTATGGTTTAAAAGTTCAACAATTCTTTTTACAGGTTTCGTAATACTTAAAATTATCGTTACAGCAAGAATTATACCTATTATTATAGATATTATTAAGCCTATTAATGTCGTACCAGTTGATGTATTTAATGTTTCAACCGTATTATTAGCAATATCTTTTGCCGATCTTATACCTGCATTATTAACATCTGTTATTTCTTTTAACAATGAATCTATTATTTTTTCTCTATTTGTTTTTATTTTGCTAAGATTTTCGTATAAATTTGCAAGTTCTAAAGTTTGAACCTCATAAGCTTTTAATGAAGTATCTATCTTATTTAGTTGAGTTATATTTTCTTGTCTATTAGTTTCTTTTTTTATTTCTTCTATTATTTTATACATATCTGAAAATCTATTTGTAACCTTTCTCAATTCTTGAGCATCTTTTGTCAATTGAGCCTTTATAGAAGCTATTCTCATTTCATTGGATGCATCTATTATATTATTTATCCAAGTAACTTTTAAAAGTCTACTCTTCAAAACTTCTGGAGATTCCAAATTTTTAATATCTTCTTCTGTCGCCTTATTTTGAGACTCTAAATATAACATCGCATTATTTAAAAATTCATCAGATGCCTTCAATGAAGTATCTCTTATTCTATCTATACCTTCAAAAGTATTATTTGTTTCTTGCATAAGAATTTCATATTCTGATATAAGTTCATCTACAGATTTTAAATTTTCTCTTAAAATCTTTAAACTTTCATATTTTTCACTTAAAGTATTAAGTTCTTCAATATAAATCTTTAACTCTTTTAATTCATTTTTTGCCCTATTAAAATATGTATAATCACCACTTAATGCAAATCCCCTCATTTCATAAGCCAATCTTTGAGAATAATAAGCAGAATTTGAACCACTTGAAACTTCTTCCATATATTCATCATTTAAAGTAATTGCCAAGTCTGTAACTTTATTCATATTAAATATTGTAAATATTCCTATCACACTTGAAATTATTAAAATAATTACAAACCCTAAAGTGATTTTAGTTGATAATTTAAGATTTTTAAACATCATTCTTCCCTCCCGAGATCTTTTATAAGATTTTTCTCGTCCACACTAAGAACTTTGTTTATGTCTATAAGCATTATTACTTTTTCTTTATATTTAGCCATTCCAATTAAAAATTCATCCTGTATCTTCAAACCATATTCAGGAGGAGATTCTATAGATTCTTCAGTAAGGGTTATTACTTCTGAAACATCATCAACTATTAAACCCATAAGTTTTTGATTATCACCATTAAAAATTTCAACTACTATAATACATGTTCTTTCAGTATAAGTTTTTTCTTTCATCTCAAACTTTATTCGAAGATCTACCACAGGTATGACTTTTCCTCTTAAGTTTATTATTCCTTTGACATAATTAGGTGTTCTTGGAACCCTTGTTATATTCATCATGCCTATTATTGTTTTAACTGAACAAACAGATATTCCAAAGATTTCTTCATCGAGTTTAAAAGTTAGTTTTTTTAAATCAATATCAGACAACTTTATTCACCACCTTCAAGTTTAAATAAACTTTCAACATCTATAATTAAAGAAACATTTCCATCCCCCAAAATAGATGCACCAGAAAAGTAATCAAGACTACCAATTTCCTTTCCAAGTGGTTTTACTACTATTTCTTGACGCCCTTCAATATTTTTAACCGGTAAAGCTTTCATATTATTATCGAGTTCTAATATAACGATTAAATCATTATCATAAGATTTATTTGAATTAAAAATAATATTGGTAGGAATTATAGGAATAATTTTATTTCTATATTTTATGAAGTTTTTATTTCCTTTATAACTAATCCAATTTGCTGAGGTAGGCTGAAGAATTTTTTTAATATAAATCGTAGGTATAATATATTTCTCATTTAAAATTTCTATTATCGTTCCATTCATAGCTGCAAGATTTATAGGTATCTTTAAAATGAATGTACATCCCTTATCTCTTTCATTTTGAATATTTATTTTTCCACCTATTCTTGAAAGTTCTGTTTTTACCACATCCATACCAACACCTCGACCAGAAATATTATTAGCCTTTTCAAGTGTTGAAAACCCTGGTAAGTATATAAATTCAAGAATTTCATCTTCTGAATATTCTTTCTCTTCGTCAATGAGTTTTTTATCCATAGCTTTTTTATATATTAACTCTGAATTAAGCCCTTTTCCATCATCTGAAACTTCTATATAAACATTTCCTCTATTAGAATATGCTTTTAATGAAACTATTCCTTTTGAATTTTTTCCTTTTTTTATTCTTTCTTCCGAATCTTCTATACCATGAGAAATAGAATTTTTTATCATATGTATTAAAGGATCTAAAATTTTCTCTGCTACAGCTTTATCTATTTCCGTACTTTCACCAGAAATTTTAAAATCGACCTCTTTTTTTAAAGTATTTATTGTATCTCTTGCAATCCTTGTGATTTTTTGGAAAGTAGATTTTAGTGGAACCATTTGCATTGACATGGTGATATTTTGTATATCTTTTGTAAGTTTAAGCATTCTGTTTACATTTATTTGTGTATTCTGGCCTATATCATTCAATATCATAAAATCTTGATTAACCTGAGACTCTATTATCATTAGCTCTCCAACTAAATTCAATAAATTTTCTATTTTTGGTGCGGGTACTCTGATATAATCATCTACAAGAATATTTGTTTTTAATTCTTTTTTTTGACTTCTGAGTGCATTTAAAACGGTTTTTGTATCTGCCTTTTTTTCTTTTATTAATATTTCACCTATTTTTTTATTGGCTATTTCGGGATTACTTTTTTGTTCTTCTAATATTTTTTCAATCTCTTCTTTAGATACTGCTCCCATCTCTTCAAGAATTTCACCTATTTTTTTATCAGAAATTTTTACTTCTTTTGGTATGAAATCACTTTGAGTGAAATTTCTCAATAATTCTATATGATTCTTACCTTTTTTAATAAAGTCTTTATCATAAATATTCCTAACATTTTCAATTATATTTTTTATTATGTCAGTTGATATTAAAAACAAATCTATGAGTTCTTTTTGTATAAATATATCTTTTTTTCTAGCTTTATCCAAAAGAGTCTCTGTTTCATGAGCTATGCTCACAAGAAAAGCAATATCTACAAAACCAGCAAGACCTTTTATAGTATGAAAAGATCTAAAAATACTGTTTATTATTTCTTCATTTTCTTTGTCATTTTCTAAATCCAAAAGACCTCTTTCTATGTTTTCAAGATGATCTCTCGCTTCAACAACAAAATCTTCCCACATTTCTTCATCAAATTCTTCTTCTTTTATTATTTCATTCTTATCATCTAATAATGATTCAATAATTTTTTTTTCTTCCTCCATCAGAATCCCCCCTAAGGGTTAAATTATCATCAAAAGTCTGAGTTTTTTTAAAAGAATTTCATTTTTAAATGGTTTTTGTATAAAATGTTTTATCCCTATATCTTTTGCCGTATTCATAAGTTCGTCATCTCCCATAGCCGAAAGCATAAGAACTTTTGCACTTATATTAGATGAATATATCCTTCTAGCTGTTTCTATACCATCCATAACGGGCATAGTAACATCTAAAGTTATTAAATCTGGATTGAGTTCATTTATTTTTTGTAATCCTTCAAGTCCATTTCTTGCATGTCCAACAACTTCAAATTCTGTATCTTTAAGAGCTTTCAAAATTGATTTATATATAAAAGGAGAATCATCTATAACCAAAACTTTTGGCATTAAACTTCACCTCACAAAGAATTTTTAAATGTATTTTTCCATCTTATTATTTTTTTTATATTTGATTCCAATATTTCATTAAGAGATTCAAAATCAAAAGGTTTTGTAAGATAATCATCTGCACCAAATTCAAGAGCATTTAATACTTTGTCCATCGTTGAATTTGCTGTTATTATTATTACCTGTACTAATTTATTTAATTCTTTAATCTTTTGTAATAATTCAAAAGGATCCATGCCCGGCATAACTATATCAAGAAATACAAAATGATAAATACTGTTTTCTATCATTTGATCTGCTATATCAGCGTTTTCTGCTGTATCAACTATGAGATTATCAAATTTATTTTCGAAATATTCTTTTAAAAGATTTCTTATATCTTTTTCATCATCAACTATCAATATTCTTATATTCATATACTCCCCTCCGCTTGAAATTTTGGAATCACTAAAGTAAAAGTAGTTCCACTATTCCTTTTTGAAATAACTGAAAGCTTTATATTATGGCTTGAACAAACAGTACTTACAAAAAACAACCCATATCCAAGACCAGATTTTGTTTTTGTTGTGTAAAATGGTTTAAATATATTTTTTAAAATTTTTTCATCCATTCCTTCACCATTATCAGAAACCTTTACTATTAGTTTATCTCTAAATTCAAAAGTAGTAATTTTAACCCAACCTTTATTTTTTCTTGTTCTATTTATAGCATCTATAGCATTTGAAATTAAATTTACAAAAACTAAAACTAATTTATTAAAATCGCCTTGAATATCATAATCCTCATAATTTAAATCTATTATTATACTTACATTACTTGGTTTTTTAGGATTAATGAAATCTATGGCTGTGTTTATAAGTTTTTTTAATCCAAAAGTAGTTATAGTTGCATTTTGTTTTAAAGCCCCTCTAAATATTTCTGTTATTTCTTTTATCCTCATAAGAGAACTTTTTATATTAATTATTCTTTCTACATAATCAACTTTTTTTGAAATTAAAATATCACTCTGAAGCATAGCAACTGCTAATGGATTATTTATCTCATGGAGCATTCCTATCATCATCTGCCCAGCCATAGAAAATTTTTCAGAATCGAGTAAATTAACATCATACATTTTAGATTTTTCAAACTCCGAATAAAAAGTTACATAAAGTTTTACAAAATTCAAATAAGTTAAAAGCATTAGTTTTACTTCCATAGAAGTAGAACTATTGGATACATAATTAAAGTTTATATCATCATCCACCATATTTATTGTAAAATTAGACTCTATTTCTTTTTTATTATTTTCACCATAAACTATTAATTTATCTCCTTTTTGAACTTTTAAATATTTAAGAATATTAAGACTATATATTCTCTCAGCTGTACTAATTATAAAATCCCATGGTTTTTGTTTTTCAAGAAGCATAAATTCAAGAGAATTAAAAAGATATTGTCTCGTTTCAATTTCATCTTTGATTGATTTTATATCATTGTTTAATAAATCTTTTCTTATTAATTCGGGAATATTTTGATGAATTTCCAACATAAAATAATCCTCTTCATCAAAAGGTTTTATATTCATATAAAAATAATCTTTTACATCTGGAAAAATTTTATTGTTTTTTCTGCTTTTCAAAAAAATCGGATATGATTTTTTCAATACATCTTTTATTATTAAATTATAGTTATCAGATATTATAGTAAATATATTTTCAACCTCGCCAAAAAATCTGTCAAAAGAATCATTTGAAAAAATTACATTCCCCTTTGAATCTACAATACAAATACTAATCATTAAATTATTTAAAATACTATAATTCACCGTAGAACTCCTCCATCTTAGTTTTTAGGGAGAAAAAAGAATTACTATCACAGGATAATAATAAATATGATCTAAAAATTTTTTCATCTAAAATTTCAAAATCTATATAAAATATAATAAAATTAATTTTTTTAAGTTTTTTAAGATTTATATTTTTATCTAAATTATAAATTGGGGATAATTCATAATTTATATCAATATTTAAATAATCTTTTATGTATGAAACTATATTTCCAATAATTATATTTCCAATAATCGAAAATGAATCTATTAAATTCAAATATGAAAAAAATGATAAGTCATAATTAAGCATATTTATATAGGATAATAAGTTTATAAGTTTCTCTTCCTGAAAAATAAAATCTATATTATACAAATTTTCTTTCCATTTTATAATTTGACCGATTTTTATATTATTTTCAACAAAAAATTCTAAGTCTTTATCTAACATATTAATTTTAAGATTTATATTATTTTTTGTATATCCTCTTATTAAATCATTGGAATTATTTATTGAATTACATAAAAGTTTGGATAATGTTATTAAAAAGTCCTTATTATCCATATAAAAACCTCCGATTAATTATCATTTATTACGTATACCAAAAAAATCAACAAACATTTTTTGTTTATCATGTTTAAAAGAAAATTCTTCTTCAATTTCAAAAATTTTAAATAAAAATTCTTTATAATCTTTATTCAAAGAATAATAAACTTTCTTGGGGCCATCATCAAATCTATTTAAAATACCATAGTTTACTAATTCCCCAAGTGAAGATTTAGTACTTCCAGCACCAGAATTTAATATTTCCTTTATTTCTGTAAATCTTAATCTTTCATATTCTTTAAATAATTTTAATATTTTTATTTTTAGTTCTGTACCAAATATTTCTTCTAACACCGATTGTCACCTCTATTCTATAATATTTGCATAAAACAAAAAATTATGATAAAATTTAATTAATTCTAAAAAAAGAACATTATATTCTAATATAGGAATAAAAAAATTATATAACTTTTATTAAAATATGTCAAGTCTAAAAAAGAAGGTGATAGAATGAATATTTTAGTAGTTGAAGATGATCCTATTGCTATAGAAATAATAAATGAAATTCTAAAAAAATTCTCTAATGTTACAATTGCAAAAGATGGCGAAGAAGGGTTATTAGAATACAAAAAATCTTTATTAAACAAAGAATTTGATAAAGTTTTTTTAGATCTCATGCTTCCAGAATTAAATGGTATAGATCTATTAAAAGAAATCAATAAAATCAAAAAAAATTGTAAGGTATATGTAATGTCAGCTATTGATGATGAAACAATAAAAAAAGAAGTTTTAGAAATTGGATGTAATGGTTATATTTTGAAACCCATTATCACAGAAAAAATAAAAAAAATAATGGAAGAGGGATAATATGGAAAACATTGAGAAAAGCTTTTTAATACATTTCATAAATGGTCTTGCAAATACTTATAATGAATATATGGAAAAATTTCCTGAATTACTTGGATTAAAAAATAATGATGATCATGATTATGATTCATCTGAAAAAGTTACTGTAAATGTAGGTTTTGCTGGGAAATTTTCTGGTAATATGACTATATCTTTTGATAAAAAAGTAGTTTTCAAAATGTATGAAATAATTAATGAAGAAAATATATCTAATGTAGATGATGAAGTATTATTCATGATTTCAGAATTTGGTAATATGATCGCTGGAAATGCAATAACTATAATTAATAATAAAAATAAAGGATATGATTTAAGACTTTCTCCACCTGGAGTAATGTATGGTGAAACTATGAAAATATTTAATTTCAATCAAAGTAATTATAGATCTATATTCAAAACTGACAATGGATCGATAGTACTAAATATATCCATTAAGGAGGAATTTTAATGGACTATATAAAAAATTTATATAAATCTTTGGAAAAAAATACTGATTTAATAGGGTTAAATATATCAAACCCTGTTTTTTCTAAATCAAGTTATCATACAATAGAAAGTGATAATTTTATAATAGTTGGAATAGCTGGAAAAACTAATGGTATAATAACTTTAGAACTCGATGAAAAAACTTTAGATTATTTTTCAGAATCTATGATTCCAGATGAGAGTATGAGATCCGATTATATGACAATGTCTGCTATAAGTGAATTTTTAAATATGGTTTCAGGAAATTTCTTAATTCTTTCAAATTTGAATGATTCAGAACTTACGCCTCCAATTTCAGCAACGGGAAAAAATATAAAAGCTATACTGAATAATTTTGAAACTAAAAGAATATACTTTTCTACTGAAGGTTCCGAGGCTGTATTGAGTTTGAGTTTAAGATAGGTGATTTAATGAAAAAAAACTTAGTAGAAAAAATAAACTTCATATTAAATGAATTAAAAAAATTTAATTATATAACCGATAAATCTTCTTTATTAAAAAAATCTTTTAAAATATTATCTGAAGAATTTGAAAAATCTGATTATGGTTTAGTTTTTGAAATCATTGAAGGGAAATATAAAATTCTTGATAATATAGGTCCTCAAAGTAAAAAAATTGAAGTAATTAAAAATATGGCTGAAAATAATAATAAAACAGTTTATATAAATATAATAGTAAATAATAAAAATATTGGTGGTATAGCCTTTTGTATATCAGAAGAATCTAAAAAAGTCTTTAATGATTATGATATTGAACTTTTAAATTTATTTAAAACATCCTTAGAAATTCTTTTAGAGAAATCCAAAAATGAAAAAATAAAACATTATGAATATATGGATGAAAAACTCAAACATATATTGTACAGTATTTCTAATGATTTTAATATAACTGTTGAAAATACTGGAAAAATCTTAGAAGTATCAAAATCTTGTAAACTACATCTTGGATATGATAGGAAAGAAATGATTGGGCAGAATCTCTTAGATTTTGTTTCAGAAAAAGATTTTGAAATAAGCAAAAAAATTTTTTTTAGTATAGATAAAAATAGAATAAGTAGAAACTTTAGTTTTAGAAATAGATTAATTTCAAAAGATAATTATGAAATTTGGTTGGCGTGGAACTGGTTCAATGATTTAGATCAAAATAAAATTTATATGGTGGCAATAAATATAAATAAAGAAATGGAAATATATGAGAATATTGCCAAAACAAAAAAGCTTTCAGAAGAAACACTAAAAGCAAAAATGGGTTTTCTTTCTGTGGTAAGTCATGAAATAAAAACTCCTTTAACTGGTATTATAGGAGCTTTAGATATAGTTAAAGAAACAGAACTCGATGAAAAACAAAAAAAATTTATTGATATAGCTTATAATTCATCAGAATATCTATTAGAACAAGTATCTAATATTTTATTAACTTCCAAAATCGAAGGTGAATATACAAAATTAAATTTAGAATTTCATGAACTCAATAAAATAATAGAAGAAAGTTTTGAAAAATTCGATTCAAAAACATATGAAAAAAATATTTCTTTAAAATTAGATTTAAAAAATACAGAAAATATTAAAATAAGAATAGATAAACCTAAACTCATAATAATACTGAACAATATAATAGATAATGCAATAAAATTTACTCCTGAAGGATCTATAAAAATCTTGACTTCTAAAAATGAAGATTCATATACAATAGAAATTATAGATACTGGTATTGGTATTCCTGATAAATACAAATCACTTATTTTTGATAAATTCTATCAAGTGGATCAAACTGATACAAGAATAAATAAAGGAACTGGATTAGGTTTATCTATAGTAAATAACTATATAAAAATATTAAATGGAAAGATAAAAGTATTTGATAATAGTCCCAAAGGAACTATATTCAAAATATATTTAAATAAATTCATTTAAATAATTTTTTCTTCTTTAAATAAACAGCCATTATATTAATGCCATCTATCAAATTATGAACAATAATAGTGTATAAAATACTTTCAGAAATTTGAAACCCATACCCAAGAATTAAAGAAGCTATCAATCTTGAAGGCATCATACTGAGGAAAGCTTTAATTGATTCTTGTTTAAAAAAAACATTAAATAAATGAAAAAACATAAAAATAAAAGATGCTAAAATAGTAGAATATTCTAAAATAAAAAAATTTCCTTTAATGTACAATGAAATATAACTTTGTAAAAAGCCTCTAAATATAGTTTCTTCAACTATTCCAACTATAAAAAATAAATAAATAAACATCCATTTATCCTCAAAATTAAAATACCTAATATGATAAAAATCTTCTTTTTTTAAAAAAATTGCAGATGAAGAGGATATAACAATTAAAGGTATTCCTAAATAAACAATAAATTTAATTCCATAATCAATATTACCTGCAACAAAACCCGCTTCTTGAAATGATAGTGGACTTAAAAATATTATAAAAAATAATATTATCATCTCCAATGGAAAAATGACGGTTTTAACTTTAAAAACCGTCATTTTAAATTTATTCAATAAATAATTTGAAATTTTATGTATGAAAAAAAAATACATAATAAAGACACTTAAAGAAATTATATCCCTCATCTAAACTTAACTTCTCCATCCAAGCTATCTATTACAGCTAAAGACTTTAAATTTATACCTAATTCTCTAAGCTTTTTACCACCAGGTTGAAATCCTTTTTCTATAACTATTCCAACCCCAGATAAATTTGAATTTGATTGTTTTACAATATCTATTAACCCTAAAGCTGCTTTTCCCATAGCGAGAAAATCATCTATAATTAATACATTTTCATCTTCTTTTAAATATTTTTTAGAAACTCTTATAATATATTCTTTTGATTTTGTATAAGAAAATACTTTAGATTCGAAAGTTTCTTTATCTAAATTTCTTGATTCAGTTTTTTTTGCAAAGACTAAAGGAACTCCAAATTCTTTTGCAACAAAAGAACCTATGGCTATACCAGATGCCTCTATTGTCAAAATTTTATCGATTTTTTGTTTTTTAAATAATTTAAAAAATTCTTTTCCTATTTCACTCAAAAGTTCCACATCAATTTGATGATTTAAAAAAGAATCTACCTTCAAAATATTTCCTTCACCTACAAATCCATCTTTAATTATTCTTTCTTTTAATAACTGCATTTAATTCCTCCATACTATTGTTTATCTTTATTTGTATTCTTATCTTTATACATATCAAAATCTGATTTTTTTAATAATTCTTTTATTGTTTGGCCATCTTCTGGATAATAAGCTATACCAACACTTGTAGATATATCAAAGAATTTATCTTTTAGCTTTATAGGATTCTTAAACATATTTTTTATTTTTTCTCTCATAATATCTTTATTACTTTCATCAAAATTTTTTAATATAACAATAAACTCATCTCCACCAAGTCTTGCAACAAAATCTTCCTCTTTAAAACCATGCATCAATCTCTGTCCAACAAGTTTTAATATTTTATCACCAATTTCATGTCCATAATTATCATTTATATCTTTAAAATTATTTAGATCAAGAAATAAAATTGCCATATTTTCTCTATTTCTTTTGATTTCCTTTTTATAATATTCAAATTTTTTTTCAAACATTTTTCTATTAGGAAGTTCTGTTAAATGATCAGTATATGCCAAAGATTCGAGTTTTTCCATAAGTCTATATATCATATAAGAAAAAAACATGAATAATACAGATATTACAAGTATATCTAATACATATCTCTTTTTTAAATCATTTATTTTAAAATTAAGCTTCATTTCATCATAGACCAACTCTATAATATAAGAATTCCACCAATCAAACTCTGTTTCATTATAATTAAATATTGGTATAAACTTATGTTCACGTAGAACTTTTTTATCTTCTTCAATACTATGTATGACTTCTTTTTTAGTTTTTACAACCTCAAATATACTTGATAAAATATCAATATTTATATTAGTATTATAATTTTCAATATCTTTATTTGTAGTTTGTAAAATCCCTGCATCTGTTCCATCTTCATTTATTCTATATATATTTATATTTTTAACAACATTATAATCATCTTTAAGTTTCTCAATAGTTGAAAAAATATCCATATCTTTAAATTCCGGATACTTTTCAAAAATATTTATGCTCAATTCAATCAAATACTTTTTATCATAAGTACCCAAATAACTGTATTTTCTCAATATTTTATCTTTTATGGATAAATCAAGTCTATCAGTTACAAAAATTCCAGACTCCATTCTTTCTCTAAGAAGGTTCGAAAAAGCTTTATATTTAGAAAAATTAAGACCTATATCTTTTTCAACTGAGGAATTAATAATTTCAAGATTTTCATCGATGATATAAAAATCAAAGTCTCCAATATAATCTTTTATTTCTTCATTATTCCAATCCAAAATATTAGGATTATCTCTATATAAATCCACCAAATAATTAGAATTTTTTTTCATCGATTCATTTAATGTTTTTTCTGTAACTTTTGCTGATATATTAGCATATTTTATAATATCCTTTAAATTTGTTTCAACTATTCTTTTTTGAGTATTAAATTCAGAAATAACAATATCTTTAGTATTTAAATAATTATTAAAAGAAGATATTAAAAAAAGAATAAAAATTAAAATTACCAAAGTATATCTCCATTTCATTTTAAAACCTCCGGCATAAAAAGTTATTATTTTAATTTTATAATATTTTTAATGACTTTATGTTACAAAATTAACTCTTTTGAACTTAAATGTTATATATTTAAAAAATAAGGCGTATTGTACAAAACAATCCGCCTGTTTAAAAACTTATATTAACATTAAATAATTTTAATGATTTAGGACCTATAAAATTATTAAGTTGATTAACTTCTTTAGAAAAATTAAAAGTACTTTCGTTTTCTTTCACATTTCCAGATATCGATCCTCCAGAAAATGCTAATATTGAAGAACCATCAAAATACCTTGCAAGTCTTATTTCTCCACCAAAATCACCAGTGATATAATCTACTTGAAAATCTGAAAATTCCATTATTTCAATATAATTAGACTTTCTAAGATCTATATTATTATATTTTCCACCTTTAACTTCAAAATTATATGCAAATCCAGTTGGTTCTATTCCTAAATAATAAGAATATCTACTATCTCCCCATATATTTATCAATTTTCCCTCATTTATAATGTTTTTATCTTCAAAGAGAACTCCATCTTCATCAAAATTATTTGAAAAAGTTGAATTTTTCATATCAGAAATTAAATTTAAATTAATCAAATCACCTTTTTCACTTGTTTTTTGTACAAAATCATTTATTTTATAATTAGAATAATCTTTATATATATAATCTGCTGAACATTTTTGAATATAATATTCAAAAAATTCCTTTACATCATTTTCATTTATAATCACTGGAACATTATTTATAGATACTATATTTTTACAATGAGATCTTGATTTAGCATTTAAAATTTTATCTTTAATTCTATTACTTATAAATCCCTCTTTATAATCAGAAAATTCTATGAAATCATTTATTTCTACTTCTTCATCACCTTTATATGTAATAACATAATCTATTTGTATTATTGAGTTTAAAGAACTCAATTCAACCCCTTTAGAATTAATAACTCTTTCTTCTACATTTTTTATAAATATTTCAGATGAATTAATAAAGAAATTTATATCTTCATAATCAATATAAATTTCATCATAAATTTTTTTTAAAATATCATTAAAATCAACTATTTTTCCATTATTAAAATTCCCTTTATTATTTTCAATCAAAGGAAAATAATCATTTTCAACATACTTCAAATTATTTATCTCATTGTTCAAAAGTTCCTCTATTTCTTTTTCATTCATTGTAGGCTCTATATTAAAAGAAACAAAAGATAATTTTTTACCTTCCAAATACTTATATATAGTCAAAGTATATTCTTCAAAAACAACTCTTCTGTTCATATCCATATTTTTCTCTAAGAAAAAAAATTCTCTCGAATCTTCTTTATAAACATTTAACTTCCAATTTTCCACATTCTTTTTAGCTAAAATATTTTTTAGTTTTTCTATCATCCTAATCTCACCTTCGTTTTTATATAAGGTCCACCAGACGAAACTTTAACTCTTTCTTTATAACCTTTACCACAATATCCAGTTCCAAACATATCAAAATCTTTTGAAATCATAGTTATATTTTTTAAAAGTTCTGGGACATATCCACTTATAATAACTGGAGAATAAAAATTATCAGTTAATTCACCATCTTTTATTTCTTGTGCCGAAAGTAACATACATTGTATTCCCCAATTTTTTGGATCTTCCATTCCACTAATTTCATCTAATAATAAATAACCTTTTTTTATACTTTTGATCATATTTTCAAGTGTATCTTTGCCAGATGAAAAAAATGTATTAGTCATCCTTGAATAAGCTTTTCTTTTATAACTTTCTCTTTTTCCATTTCCGGTTGATAAAGTATTAAGTTTCAAAGCAGTTAATTGATCAGAAATCCCATTTTTCAAAACTCCATTATCTATTATTTTTGTATCATTTCCCAAAACACCTTCATCATCAAACAAATAAGAAGACACTTGCTTTACAGATTTAACACCATCATACATATTCACAATATTTGAAGCCACATATTTATTAATATATTCCGAAGCTTTTGCTCTCTTTTTTACAAACATATCCATTTCAACACCATGACCAAAAGCTTCATGAGCTATCAAACCTGATATCTCAGGAGAACATATGACTTCATAAATTCCAGGTTCTATTTTTTTAGAATTTAGAATACTTTCTGTATGATTTAAACAATAATCTAAATCATTTTCCATTTCAGAAACAATTTCTAAACCTTTTTGACCAGAATATCCATAATAAGCTACTTTTATATCTTCACCTTTTTTCATAACAGGTATTTGATAACCTTGGCTCCAAATATAAGATTGTTTTAAAAATTTCTTATCAGATAAAAAAAGCTTAGAGTTTCTTACCCATTCAACATTTATAGTCATATCTATTAAATTTTTAGATTTATTAAAAGACTTTTCATAAATAGACTTAAATCTTTTTAAAATTTCTTCCTCTTTTTTTAAAAAACTTGAAGAAACTTCATCAAAAAAGTCTTTTTTCAAATACTCTTCATTAATAAGTGGATAATTATTAACTTGAAATCCTTTTGAAAACTCTCGTGCATATACCAATTCTCTATCTATAATACCTATTATTTCATAAACATGTTTATCTAAATTATTGATTGAAACTTCTGTATAAAAACTCCCATTATATACACGAAAAACAAATCCTCTTTCATTCCAATTTGAATCACTTATATCAAAACCCGTTTTACTGAAAGTAAAATTCTTACCTTTAATATCATTTCCAAGAACAGATGCATATTTATATTTTTTATTTAAAATATCCAATATTTCTTTTAATTTTTCAATCTGATCATCCAAATAATTTGAAAATAAAACTCTCAAAAAATCACTTCCTTTATATCTTTTTTATTTTATTATAACAAATATCTCTTATTATTCAAAATAACAAAACATTTTAGAAATATTATTTTAACTTTTTGTTATTATAAAAAACTAATTATATTGTATAATAGTGTTATAGTAATGTATTACAAAACAGGGAGGAGATTTAATTGAAACAAAAAATTTTAATCACACTATTTACACTATTGATAACAGTCATATCTTTTACAAATAGTTTAGAAAATGAAAAATGGATTGAAGATTTAAATTATTTAAAAACAGAGCTTCCAAAACTACATAAAAATCTTTTTTATAAAATAAGTGAAAAAGAATTTAATTCTTACATAGATGAATTATCTTCAAATATAAATAAAATGAATAATAAAGATGTTTTACTTTCTTTAGACATTCTATTCACAAAAATAGGTGATGCTCATACAGGAATATCTTATTCTTATTCAAATGAATTTGATTCCTTTTACCCTTTTGATATAATGGAGTTCGAAGAAGGATTTATTGTTGTTGACTCTTCAAAAGAGTATGAAGATATAATAGGTTCTAAACTCATAGCTATAAATGGATTTTCAATTGATTATATAAAAAATCAACTTTCAAAAATAATCCCACATGAAAATGAAGCCGCTTTAATAAAAGCATTGCCCCAAAATATTATTTTTCCAGACAAATTAAAATATTTAAATATAATCGAAAATAAAGATAAAACATTTTTTTTATTTGAAAAAAACGGGGAATTAATTTTAAAAAAAATACTTTCCGAAAAAATATCTAATAGAAAAAATATTCAATATTCAATTATAAAATATAAACCAAATTTTTTAAATAAATATAATAATTCTTTTTTTGATTATATTTATTTTGAAGACTCTAAAATAATGTATTTTGTTTATAATCAATGTTATAGCGTTGAAGTATATGATAAATATCCAGATCCAAGAATTAATAGAGAACAATTACCTTCATTTGAAAAAATTGTGGGTAATATGTTAGATATTATACAAGAAAACGATGTAGAAAAATTTGTGATAGATATGAGAAATAATCCAGGTGGTAGCTCTTCTATGGGAACAAATTTAGCTAAAATAATTGGAGACTTCGATAAATTAAAAGACAATGTATATGTTGTAATTGGCAGAAGGACTTTCTCATCAGCAATTATAAATACTTTAGATTTTAAAAAATATGCTAATGCTAAAATAATTGGAGTTGCAACATCTGGAAAACCTAATCATTTTGGAGAAATAAAAAGTTTTGAACTTCCAAACACAAAGTATAAAATATTTTATTCCACAAAATATTTTAAATTTCTAAATGATGATCCCGATTCAATATATCCTGATATAGAAATAAAAATGTCTTTAAATGATTTTTTAAATGGAGAAGACACGATTTTTAAATTCATAAAAAATAATTAATAAAAATATATATAAATGCATGGTTTCTATTTTAGATTAACCATGCATTTCTTTTATTATCTAAGTACTATTTAGTAAATACATATTTTTCTTGTATATTTATTATATTTTATGATTGCTATTGAATAAATTATTCTTATTCTATAAACAATGATATAATAAATTAAATATTTTTATATTATTTTAACTAATTTGAGTTGATATCATCAATATAATTTGATATTATTTTTTTATATTGTCTTAAGGAGTATAAAATTATGAAAATTTATGTAATCACTTATGATTTATTTATGATTTTACTATATATTTTTAATATAATCTTCAATTATATTGCATATAAAAAAACTAATGAAAAATTTTTTAAAATGTTTTCATCACTTTTTTTGGTAATGATATCAATTACATTTATTAATTTTATAAATGATATATTTTATTCATCTTCAATATGGTTTAACTCGATGAAGTTTTACTATACTATAGGAACTATATTTATATCTTTAATAATATACCTGATGAGATATTTATCTTTTTATTTTTTTGGTGACTATTTTCATAAAAGAGAAAAAATTTTATATTTAATATTAATGAGTGGTGCAATATTTATAAATTATTATTTTTCAGATGAATTTATATTTTCTTTAACAGATTTATTTTTATATTTATTTGCTATATATATATTATTTTCAAGATATAGATTCATAGATAATTTAGAGTTTTCGAATACTGCTAAAAAAATAATCAAAATTTCTTTTATATTCATTATTTTTTCTATCATATTTGTATATATTGAAGAATGGAATTCTCTTGTATATGATAATTTCTATATTATCTTTATAAATAATACTTTTAAAAATAGAAATATTTCTACCGAAATTATATATTGGTATATTTCAATTATAAATATAATATTTACATACAAATATTTAAGAGAGTTCGAAGAATGAACTCTCTTACTTTTTATAAAAATATAATTTTCCTTCTTGAATAGACACTTCTATTTCTTCTTCATTTATTAAAAAGTTTAAATATGCACTAATTGCACAAAAATCAACATAATAACCTTTATAATCTACTTCTAAATCATGTAATATTAAAAATTCTTGAAGTATATCTTCTCTTGTCATCGGTTGAGAACATATTTCAATTATTTCTTTATTTATTTTATCTATATTTTTTAAGTTTTCTTCTATTGTTTCCATAAAATCATTTTTATCGAGTATTTTTTCTGAATGGCTTATAACAAAATAATCAGCATCTATTTCTTTCATCTTCAAAATACTATCTACTCTTTGTTCAATATTTAAAAGATAAGTTAAAGGATATTTTTCTAAAGTATCTTTTGAAAAAATACTATCCCCCATAAAACATACTCTATCATTAGTTAATATTGCAATATCTCCATTTGTATGACCTGGAAAAAGAAATATTTGAAATTTTTCATCATTTATTTTAATCATTTCTTCATTCAAAACATAGTCTATTTTTGAACCATTTTTTATTTTCATTTTTTTTGATGGATATGCAGATGATGAAATTATTTGATGATAAACAGGATTTTCAATAAAAATTTTTTCTTCATTAGAACTAAAAAATTCAATTCCTGGATAATTTTCTTTAAAATAATTATTTCCACCACAATGATCTGTATGAGAATGTGTATTTATAACATACTTAGGATGAAGATTATTATTTATTAAAATATCTTCTATCTTCTTAGCCGCATATTTATTTATTCCAGTGTCTACCAAAAGAACATTTTTATTCTTAAAAATATAGATACCTATATTTGTTGGGGCATCTATATAATGGGTACTTCTATTTATTTTATTCAATTTCATATTATTTCTCCTTTCTATGTTTCAATATTTCAATTATACTTTATTATTTTTTTTATTAATGAATAATTTAATTAAGTTTCTTTTAATTAAATTATCAATCGTTTTATTTTTTACAATTTATCACGTTATAATTTATTCGATATAAACAATTATTTTTTTATTATTAAATTAAATAATTTTGGTGGTGATCATTAATGCAAAATAATGATGATTTTGAGAAAATGAAAAAAGAACTCGAACTTAGAATAAAATTTGAAGATGTAATAACTCAAATATCAAATTCTTTTATAGATATTCCTTATGAAAAAATAAACCAAAATATAGATTTATCTTTAAAAAAAATAGGAAAGTTTACTAAATCTGATAGATGTTATATTTTTATGTTTAAGGATAAATTAAAAATACTTGATAATACACATGAATGGTGTGAAAAAAAAATAAATCCTCAAATACAGAATTTAAAAGATATTCCCGCCGAAATAATTCCTTGGTGGGTCAATAAGGTTTTAAAAAGAGAACATATATACATATATGATGTGAATAAATTGCCTGATGAAGCCGAATTAGAAAGAAATCTTTTATCCGAACAAGATATTTTTTCTCTTGTTGTTGTTCCAATGATCATAGAAGATAAAATAATTGGATTTTTAGGTCTTGATAGTGTAAAAAAATATAATGAATGGTCAAATGAATCCATAAAACTTTTAAAATTTGCAGCACAAATTTTATCTAATGCCATAAACAGATATGAAAAAGAAAAAAAGATTCAAGATGAAAGAAAATTTGCAATGACTATAATGGAAAATATGGGACAAGGACTTGCTATAACTGATGTAACCGGCAAAATAATATATGCAAATAAATCAATAGCTGATATGCTTGGTTATGAACAAAAACATATTATAGGAAAAAGACCTTTTGATTTCGTTGAAGGATCTTATATAAATTCTATGCAAAAAAATATAAAAAAAAGAAAAATAAATGTAAAAAGCCAGTATGAAACAGCTTTAATATCAAACAATGGTGAAATTAAAGGCGTTATAATAAATGCTGTCCCCAGAGTTGAAGATGGAAAATTTGCAGGGTCTATTTCTGTAATAACAGATTTAACTCAACAAAAATTAATTCAAAAAAAATTAGAAGATTCTTTGGAATATTATGAAAAAGCAAATAAAATGAAATCTGAATTTCTTGCAAATGTATCTCATGAAATAAGAACTCCATTAAATGGAATAATAGGCTTTTTAGATCTCTTGAAAAATACTGATCCCAATATAGAGCAATTGAATTATATTTCAAATGCTCAAAATTCTTCAAGACATTTATTAAACCTTTTAAATGATTTAATAGATTATTCTTCATTAGATAATAATCTTATGAAATTTAATGAGATAGGTTTTAATTTTTCTGTATTATCAAATAGAATTAAAGAAAGCTTTAAACCTTTAATAGAAAAAAAGAATTTAGAATTTATATATGACATAAATATGCAAAATAAATATCATCTTGGAGATCCTGTAAGAATACGTCAAATAATAGAAAATTTGTTAAATAATGCTTTTAAATTTACAGATTCCGGATATATAAAACTTAAAATAAATGAAAGTGAAGGTTATTTCAATATAATAATTGAAGATACAGGAATAGGTATAGATGAAGAAAAACAAGACAAATTATTTAAATCTTTTACTCAAGCTGAAGGATATATTTCAAGAAAGTATGGTGGTACGGGGTTAGGATTATCTATAATTAAAAAAATATTAGAAAATATGGAAAAAGGTGATATAAGTTTTGAAAGTAAAAAAAATAAAGGTACAAAATTTATAGTTAATTTCAGATTACAAATATTTGATACAAAAAAATTTAATTTGAATAATTATAAATTGATGATAATAGATGATTCAAAATCAAATCTATATGTAGCAAAATCATTATTTAACAGCTTTAATATTTCAGTAGATATTTTCGAAGATGAAAAAAATGTTATAGAAACCTTTGAAAATACAGATTATGATGCTATTCTTATAGATATAAATTTAAGTAATATTTCTGGTGTACAAATAATGAAAGATATTAAAAAATCTAAAAAATTCAAAGAATTTCCAATTCCTTTAATAGCTTTCACTGGAGAATCCAATCCACAAATATTAAATAATTTATTAGATGATGGTTTTGATTCTTATATAATAAAACCTTTGGACAGGATAAAAATAAAAGAACTTTTTAAATTGAAGCAAAATAAAAAAGTAAAGTTTAACCTTTCTTATTTAGAAGAAATATTTAAAGATAATCCAGAAGATATGAAAATACTTATAAAAAGAATTAAAGAAGAATCTTCAAAAATCATCTTTGAATTATTAAACAATGAAGAAAATGAAAAAACTCATGAAAAAATACATCGTCTTAAAGGAACTTTATCTAATTTAAATAGTAAAGAAATAAATGATATTTTTATTGACATAAAAAAAACCAATTCTTTCGAAGAAAAAAAAGATTATTTGAATTTGATATCAAAAATAATAGAAGAACTTTAAAGTTCTTCTATTATTTATTAAAAAAATTTATTATTAGATAACTTATTCCAGAGGTTAATGAAGATAGAATACTTCCCCAAATAATATCTATTATAGTTATAGACATAGGCCATTGTTTTATAGTTGCAAGATTAGTTAAATCATATGTTGAATAAGTTATAAATCCAAATATTCCTCCAACTAAAAAGGCATAAAGAACACTTTGCTTTTCAATCGCTGGATTGAGAACAAAAAATTGAATTCCAATTATAAATATAATATAAAAAATAATTGCAGCTATCCAATTAAAATTATCTTTAATTATATATCCAAGATACTTATTATAGATATTTTTTGCAATTAATCCAAGCCAAAGAATATCTATGATAAAAAATACAATAAAAGAGATAACATAATTCCTTATAATATTCCACATAAAATCCCCTCCCAAATTATTATGTTACAAATATTATATTTATTTATTCCATGGACATAATAAAAATTCAAAAAAATCTAAAAGAATGAATAAAAATAGTCCCAAAAAACTTAAAATAACTATTCCACTATACATTTCAATATAATTATACCTCATCCAAGAATCCATTATATAATAACCCATTCCATGTTCTGTTCCAAATGTTTCAGTAAAAAAAAGAACTGAAATCGTAGTTCCAACTGCTATTCTTAAAGCTGTAAGAACTTTTGATATTGTTGCAGGAAAAACTATATCTGTAAAAAAATCTATTTTTTTAGCCCCTAAAGATATAAATGTATCATAAATACCATTTTCTATTGATTTTACTCCATCTCTTGAAGCAAGTATTATTTGAAATATTATTATTAATACTATCATCAAGATTTTAGAAAGGTTTCCCAAACCAAATAATAGCATTATAATTGGTAATAAAGCTATTTTAGGAACAGGATATGTAAGATATACAATAGGTGAGAGTATTTTATCTATTCTATCATAAAATCCCATTAAAATCCCCAAAGGATATCCAATAATTAGAGCAAATAATATCCCCGTGACTATTCTAAATAAACTATAATTTATATGAATAAAAATATCTATTATATTTTTACTAAAAATATATATAATAACTTTATGAGGGTATGGAATTATAGGTTTATTTATAATAAAAGATAATAAATACCATAATCCAAGTACTATAAATGTAGCATATAATATTTTAAAAATATTTTTTTTTATATACTTCATATACTCAAATCCTTTTTTATATTTTTTATACATTTATAATAATCTTCATTGTAAAACTCAAATCTTTTTTGAAAGAAATCATTATCTATTTTTTTATATAAATTTCCTTCTTCTGTAATTATATATATTTTTTGTGATAGATATAAAGCTTCTTCAACACTATGAGTTACTATTAATGTTGTAACTGGGTTATTATTCCATATTTTTAAAAAATTATCTTGAATATTATCTCTTGTTATGGCATCTAAAGCTGAAAATGGTTCATCCATTAAAAGAAGTTGAGGTTTTAAAACAAAAGATCTCGCTATTGCAACTCTTTGTTTTTGACCACCGCTCAATTTTTTTGGATATTTGTTTAATATATCTTCAATCCCAATCAAATTTGAAATTTTATGTATTAAATCATCATTTTTTTTCCGCTTTATCTTCAAAGATATTTTTATATTTTCATAGACAGTTTTCCAAGGTAAAAGTCCATAATCTTGTGGTATTAACCCTATTATGTTTTTTTTAGGGTTTATTTTTTCGTCATTTATTTTAATTTGACCGGTATAATCTTTTATTATACCGGCCAATATTTTTAAAAATGTTGTTTTTCCAGCTCCAGAAGGACCTATTATAGAAATAATCTCTCCATTTTTTACAGATATATTGATATTTTTCAAAATATTTCTTTCATTATAAGAAAAATTTAATCCTTCTATATTAAGCATAAAATTACCTCACAAATGTTGTATTTACTATTTCTTCGTATTTAAATTCTTTACTTATAAGTCCTTTTTCATATAACCATTTTACAACTTCTTCAACATCTTTTTTTGTCGGTGCTTTTGCTTCATTATAATCAGGTAAAATGAGAGTATCTTTTATAAGTTCTGGAAATCCTGCCTTTTCTATAAGAATATCCGCATAATCAACTTTATCATGTGTTTTTAAATAATCAACAGCTCTATTATAAGCTTTATACATATTTTTTATTTCTTTCGTTTTATCATTTATAGATTTGCTGGTAAAAATTAAAACTCCTGGATTTATATTTAAATTATTTGAACTATTTAAAAGCTTAGAGCCATTATTCATGGCAACTGTTGCTAAAGGTTCAGGAAGAGTTGCTGCTTGTATTTTTCCGTTTTGAAGCATTTCCAATCTTGTTGGTATTTTAGGTATGATGACTTTATTTATATCTTTTGGGTTTATATTTTCTTGTTCTAACATCATGTCCGTAGTATATTCTATTATTGTATTTTTAGAAATTGCTATATCTTTTCCTTTTAATTCTTTTATGTTATTTATATTAGAATCTTTATTGACCAATAATTTATAACTACCATTTGTCATAGATGTTATCATTATATCAAAACCATTATCATGTGCAAAAGCTTGTGCTAAAACATCTGAAATAGCTGCATCAAGATTATCACTTTGTAAAGCACTATCTCTATCAACAGGACTTTTAAAATACTCTATTTTTACATTTACATTCTCATCTTCAAAATATCCTTTTTCAGAGGCTATTATAAACGGTATAGAATCCACATCAGGTAAAACACCTATTATTAGTTGTTGTGGTTCTGATTTTTGACATGAAACAAGTGTAAATATCATCATTAAAACTACAAATAAATAAATAAAATATTTCTTCATTTTTTAATTTCCTCCATTCCATTTTTTAAAAATATCATTTTTTATACCTATACTTTTAATAATTCTACCAATGGAATTATTTATTATATCTTCTATTTTTTGAGGTTTATCATAAAAAGATGGCATAGGGGGTACTATATTAACTCCAACTTTACTTAATTTAAGCATATTTTCAATATGAATAGAACTCAAAGGACTTTCTCTTGGGACTAAGGTTATTTTCCTTTTTTCTTTTAAACAAACATCTGCACATCTACATAAAAGATTATCAGAGATTCCATTGGACACTTTTGCAAGTGTTCCCATAGAACAAGGTACAATTATCATAGCATCAATATCAAAGGATCCACTTGCAATTGGAGCAAATAAATTTTTATTATTCCAAAAATTTATTTTACCAATTTCTTCATACTTTTGAATAAGATGATGTATATCAGTTTCAAGTTCATATTTAATAACTTCTTCAGCTGTTTGAGTTGTTATAATATGAACCTCATTTTGGAGTTTTAAAAGTTCTTCTATAATTCTATGTGCATAAATACTTCCACTGGCACCTGTTATTCCTATAATAATTTTTTTCATGTCATTCTCTCCAGTATTAAAAAAATATATCTATTGAAGTAAAAATTAAGAATAAAACACTCACTATTTGGTTTATACTATAAGAGGCTATTTTCATACTCTTTAAATCTTTTGGTGAAACCATTTTATGTTCAATAAAAAGTAATATCGATATTATTATCAATCCTATTAAATAAAATATTCCCATGTTCATAATATAGTATAATAAGAAAAGAATTCCTATTGAAAAAATATGCATTAAACTCGATATAATTAAAGATCCTTTTATTCCAAAAAAGACTGGTATAGAATGTAATTTATTTTCTTTATCAAAGTTGTAATCTTGTGTTGCATATATGATATCAAAACCTCCGACCCAAGCTGTAACAACTGCTCCAAGTAAAATCGGAACAATATCTATCGTTCCTTTAACTGCAATCCATGCTCCAACTGGAGCTCCACCGCAAGCTATTCCGAGTATTATATGGCATAACCAAGTAAATCTTTTAGTATATGAATAAATTACGAATATTGCTATTGCTAAAGGAGATAAATATAAACATAATGGATTGAGCATATACGCAGATATTTCCATTATAACAAAACAAAAGATTACTATTAATAAAGCTTCTCTTTTTTTTACTTTGCCTTTTGGTATATGTCTATCTTTAGTTCTTGGATTTTTTTTATCTATTTCAGCATCTATTATTCTATTAAGAGCATTTGCACCATTTCTTGCACCAAAAAGAGCTATTACAATCCATAAAAAAACATCGAAATTTGGTAATCCATTCGCAGCCCAAAACATAGAAATTAATGCAAATGGCAGAGAGAAAAGTGTATGAGAAAACATGACTAATTCTCCATATGTTTTTAATTTACTCAATACCATATTCGTTCCACCTATTATCTACAAG
Organism: Oceanotoga teriensis; assembly: GCF_003148465.1. NCBI lineage: Bacteria > Thermotogati > Thermotogota > Thermotogae > Petrotogales > Petrotogaceae > Oceanotoga > Oceanotoga teriensis. Next base: position 66,712 of record NZ_QGGI01000011.1, on the reverse strand, counting down.
ATTCTTTATTTCATCTTTCATGATTATATCATTCGGCCATTCTCTGGAATGTCCTTCTTCTTTCCATTTTTTAGTAGCATCTATTCCTAATTTATTACCAAAATGTGGTAAATTAGATGCATGATCTAAAGCATCTAAAGGGCCATTAACAATTTCTAAGTCTCTCTTTGCATCTATATTATTAAATACTTTCCAAGCAACTGTAGATAAATCTTGAGGGTTTACATCTTTATCTACTACTATTATCATTTTTGTATACATCATCTGTCCCATACCCCAAAGTGCATGCATAACTTTTTTTGCATGACCAGGATATTTTTTATCTATTGATACTATCACACAATTATGAAAAACTCCTTCTAATGGAAAATTCATATCTATTATTTCTGGAACATACATCTTCATTAAAGGTAAAAATATTCTTTCAGTTGCTTTACCGAGATAACAATCTTCCATTGGAGGTTTACCAACAACAGTTGCTGGATATATTGGATTCTTTTTTCTAGTTATTTTTTCAACATGAAATACAGGATACATATCAGCTAAAGAATAATATCCTGTATGATCCCCAAAAGGACCTTCGAGTTTAAGTTCATCTATATTTACATATCCTTCGAGGATAAATTCAGCATTTGCTGGAACATATATATCATTCGTGATGGCTTTTACAAGCTCTACAGGTTTCTTTCTCAAAAATCCTGCGAATAACATTTCATCTATCTCTTTTGGTAAAGGTGCTGTAGCTGAATATATAACTGCTGGATCACATCCAAGTGCAACATTTACAGGCATTTTTTTCCCTATTTTTTTATATTTTTCATATATAGATCTCCCATCTTTGTGTAAATGCCAATGCATACCCGTAGTATTTTTATCATATACTTGAAGTCTGTACATACCCATATTTTGCATTCCTGTTTCTGGATCTTTTGTTATTACAAGAGGAAGTGTCATAAATCTCCCTCCATCTTCTGGCCAACATTTTAAAACTGGTAATGTATCTAAATCTGCATCTTCTATAATTTCTTGACAAGGAGCATGACTTATTTTTTTAGGAAATACTTTCAACATTCTTGTAAGTTTTGGAATAGATTTAATTTTGTTCATTAAACTTATATAACTTGAAACATCTAAAAGTTCTATTATATCATTTGCTATATCATCTATTTTTTCTACTTCTAATGCTAAATTCATTCTTTCATAAGTCCCAAAAGCATTTATTAAAACTGGATAATTAGAATTTTTCACATTTTCAAATAAAAGTGCAGGGCCATATTCTTTTGAAACTCTATCCACAATTTCAGTTATTTCAAGTTCACTATCAACTTCTACTTTAATTCTCCTGAGTTGTTCTTTCTTCTCCAAGGTATTTATAAAATCACCTAAATCTTTATATGCCATAAAAACACCCCATTTTATAAAATTTACTTTATCGATTATACCCTAATAAATTTTTATTTATAAGTCATTATTCTTAATTATTTATTAAACCAAATAAATTAAAAATATGTTATTATTTTTTTCAGGAGGGATTAAAATGTTAAATGATCAGAAAAAAACAGCCTAATATGGCTTCGTTCAAATTGAATTTTAATTTATAATATTAAGAACGAAGCCATATTAGGAGGAATAATTATGAAAAATAATGTTTTCGAACATTGGTCAAGAGGTTATATAATAAAAGATCATATAAGTAATAAAAATATAGAAGTTGGTGATTATACTTATTATTCAGGATATTATCATGAAAAACATTTTGAAGATTATTGTGTTAGATATTTATCTGATGATATTGAAAATGTTGATAAATTAAAGATAGGAAAGTTTTGTTCAATAGGTTCAGGAGCCACTTTTATAATGGCAGGTAATCAAGGCCACAGATTTGACTGGATAACTACTTATCCTTTCTTCTATACACCTGATTTAAATGAAAATTCTAGGGATGGTTGGCAAAAAAAAGGAGACACCATCGTTGGTAATGATGTTTGGATTGGCTCCGAGGTCATAATAATGCCTGGTATTAATATTGGAGATGGTGCTGTAATAGGTACAAGATCTGTTGTCACCAAAGATGTTGAACCTTATTCTATAGTTGCTGGAAATCCTGCAAAATTTATAAAAAAAAGATTTTCAGAAGAAGAAATATCTATGTTATTAGAAATAAAATGGTGGAATAAAGATATAGAAATCATAAAAAAATATATAAATATTCTTTGTTCTAACAAAATAAAGGAATTTTATAATATAATAAAAAATATTTAAATATATAAACAACCTGTTTTAATTATAAAACAGGTTGTTTTTTATATTAATTCTTCTATTTTTCTATTTCTTATTATAGACCAAAAAGAGGGATGTCTTCCGGAGTAACATTTAATATTTTTATTTTGTGAATATAAAAACCTATTTATTTTTTCTTGTGTAAGATCTTTTAATGTTGTTTTTTTTATTTTTTTATATTTATCTTTATTTATCAATGAATCTAAATATTTTTTATTTATAGAACTCTTTGCGCCTTCTTTCATATAAGGATCTTTTTTATGAGAACCTTTAGTACATAAATTTACTATTATATCTGGTTCGTAAATATTTAGCCTATTTATAAAATCACAATCATAATCTTCATATTCCCAAAGTTCAAGCCATAATCTATCTCTATATATATTTGTATCATAGCCAAGACTACATTGATATTGTATTGAATTCATAAGAATTATATTATAATTTTTATTTTCAAGATATTTTTTCATGCTCTCTATAAAATATTTTTGTAAATTTTCTCCGGTTTTTCCCATAGCAGGTGCTGGAAAATTCAATTTTTGAGAATTAAATTCTTCTACATGAGGACTTTCAAGTATTATAATTATTTTATTTTCTAATCTACGAATTTCTTCTTTTTTTATTTTTATATATTCTTTATTTCTTTCTCTCAACTCTTTTTCAAACCATAAATTATTATTTATATTATCAATTGGATTGAAACTTCCAACATAATTATCTTCACACTTTTCAAATCTTGAATTCTCTATATTTATATTAAAATATTTATTATTTTCATCTATAAATTTTTTAAGGGGTATCATGCAAAAAATTCCTCCAATTATTTAAATTAAAAATTAAATTTATCAAGTAAATTTTTTAAATTTTCAGCAATTTCTTTTATATTTTTTTCTTCGAAAGGAGTTTTTAAGTTTGAAGATTCTAAAAGATCTATATATTCTTTCTTAGCACCAAATTTATTTAATTTCATATAATCATCCCAACTTTTTTCAAAGTTTTCAAGAGATTTAAATAAAAATTGATATGAACATATCCTTGCCAAAGCATAATCTATATAATAAAAAGGTTTTCTATATATATGAAGTTGTTTCTGCCAATACCCTCCATCTTCAAGATATTTATTCCCTTCATAATTTTTATAAGGTGTATATTCTTTTTCTAATTCTCTCCATACTTTTCTTCTTTCTAATGCTGAAAGTTCAGGTTTTTTATATACTTCATGTTGAAATTCATCAACTGTACACATATAAGGTATACTGAATATAGTCTTTATTAAATGTAAATATTTTGCTTTTTCTGTTTCTTCATCATAAAAACTTTCCATCCATTTCCAAGTGAAAAATTCCATACTCATAGAATGAATTTCAGCAATTTCCATAGTTATTGATGAATTCAACAATAAATCAAAATTTCTTGTAATATATGCATTAAAAGCATGACCTGTTTCATGAGTTAAAACTTTTATATCATGATCTGTTCCATTGAAATTTGCAAATATAAAGGGCACTTTATATTCTGGTAAATATGTACAATATCCTCCAGTTGCTTTAGATTTTTTACTTTTTAAATCAAAAAGATTATATTCTTTCATCGTTCTAAAAAATTCTGAGGTTTCTTTAGAAAGATTATCATACATTAAAATTGATTTTTCGATCAATTTTTCATAATCATCTTTTGGATAAGGATTACCTCCTTGAAAATAATAGTTTAAATCATAATATTTGAAGTCTTGAATATTTATTCTGCTCTTTTGTTTTTCTATAAGATCTTGTGTTATAGGAACTATATACTTTTTTATTGCATTTCTAAATTTTTTTACCTCTTCTTCGCCATATCCTAATCTGCCCATTCTATTATATCCAACTTGTATAAAATTTTTATATCCTAACTTCTTAGCTATCTTTGTTCTTTTTTTTACGAGTTCATCGTATATAGAATCAAATTTTTCTATATTTTCATAAAAAAAGTTATATGTTGCATCCCAAGCTTTTTTTCTTTCATCTCTTTGTTCACAAGCCATAAATGGTGTCATTTGGGATATATTATATTTTTTATTTTCAAAATTTATTTTAGCAGATGCTGTTAATTTAACATATTCATTTGCTAATTTTTCTTCTTCTGTTAAATCTTCCATAATTTCTTCATTCATATTTTTATTACTTAGTTCAATTTTTTTAAATAATGTTTTTCCATAAAGATCTTCAAAACTTCTTCTATTTTTACTATTCAAAAGACTTTCATGAAATATTTTTAAATTGTTATCAAAAGTAGGTGTTTTTTCTATAAAATAATTTTTTTCTTTCTTATAAAATTCATCTTCAGTATTTATTGTATATCTTATATGACATAAACTACTCATAGTTATAAAAAATCTCTTTTTTAGTTCTATTTCTTTTAAGATCTTATTTTGTTTTTCAAACTGATGTTCTGAATTAAATTTTTCTATTAATTCTTTTAAATCTAAAAAAAAATCTTCATCTGGTCTAATATATTTCATATCTTCAAAATTTTTCATATAAACCTCCAATTTTAAAAGTTTTAAATTAATATTCCCTCTATTTTTAGAAGTTCTCTTTTTATATGCAGCCCACCGCCATAGCCCACTAATGAACCATCTTCACCTATTACTCTGTGACATGGAATTATTATAGATATCGGATTTCTATTATTGGCCATTCCAACAGCTCTATAAGCTTTTGGGTTGTTAATTTTTTCTGCTATATATTTATAAGATACTGTTTTTCCATAAGGTATTTTTTTTAATTCTTCCCAAACCTTATTTTGAAATACTGTCCCCTTTGTTTGTAATGGAATCTCAAAATTCCTTCTTTTTCCATTCATATATTCTTTAATTTGTTTATAAGTTTCTTTTATTAAATCTGTTTCTTTTTCTATATATTCAATATTCATTGGACCATATGATATATTAATTATTTTATTATTTTCTTCAAAAATATATAAATCATTTATATCATTGCGATATAAAAACATATTTACCATATAATATATCTCCTTTTAATTTAATTTGTCCCATAATTCTTTTATTTCTTTTTCATATTGTTTTAAAACTTTTAATATTTTTGGATCAAAATCTGAAGATTTTGTCCTCTGTGTACCATCAAATATTATTTTTAATGATTCTTCATGAGTATAAGCTTCTTTATATGGCCTTTTAGACCTTAAGGCATCATAAACATCTACTAAAGATACTATAGAAGCTTCTATTGGAATTTTTTCTCCTGAAATATTAAAAGGATAACCTCCACCTTTATATTTTTCATGATGATATAATGAAATATTTAAAGCCGTTTCAAAATGTTTATCACCTCCAAGTAATCTATATGAATATGAAGTATGTTTCTTCATTTCTTTCCATTCTTCTGATGTCAACTTACCAGGTTTTTTCAAAATTTCTTTACTTATATATATTTTACCTATATCATGTAATGGAGCAAAATCTTCTATTTCTTTGATTTTTTTTACATTTAATCCCATCTTTTGTGCTATAAAACCAGCCAATTTACCAACTCTTAAAATATGGTTCCCAGTTTCATCATCATAAGATTCTGCAAGATCCGCTAATTTTCTTGCAAAACTTAGGTATGAAGTATTTATTTCATCATTGTATTCTTGTATTGTTAAATATAATTGTATTAAACTTGCAAAATATTTTGAAAAATCAATAGATATTCTCGAAAATTCACTCTCTTTTTTGTCTGATGATATATCAAGTCCTATATTTCCATATAATTTATTTTTAGATTTTATAGGGATTATCAATGTTCTTCTATGAGGCTTTATAGCTTTGTTTATTATTTTTATAGTTTCTTCATCAAATTTATCTTCATATAATTTTAAAGATTCTATTTCTATTACCTCTTCATATAATTTTATTTTTTTAGAATTCAAATAAATTGAATTTAATAATTCTTTATCATGTCCAATGGTTTCTAAAAATTCAATTTTATCATTTTTTTTCAACAGAATTGCACCATAATCAAATTCAGTTATAAACTGTTCAAGTATATAAAAAATATTAAGAAAAAAATCTTCTACATTTTCATAATTTAAATACATAACTAATATTAAATTTTCAATTTTATTGATAAGTATATTTATTTCTGTATAAGATTGTTCAAGTTCTTCATTTATTGCATACATTTCTTCATTTGCAGATTTTAATTCTTCATTATTTTTTAAAAGTTTATTCTCATTTTCAATTAACTTTTCATTCAGCACACTATTTTCTTGATTTTTTACTTCTAAACTGTTTATTAAAAGATTTATATTATCTGCCATTTTATTTAATTTCATAGATATTAATTCTATTTCATCATTAGAATTTATATAAAAATCTGTTTCTAAATTTTTTTCAGAATAATTATTTATTTTCTCTAATAGAAGTTTTAAATTTTTTTGCTGCTTTTTATATACAATAAATATAATTATTATTAATAAAATTAAAAATAATAAAAGGTATATAGATTCAGATATGAACTGTTGATTTACTTTTTTTTGAAGATCATCTAAATATATTCCAGTTCCAAAAAACCAATTTAATTCTTTTATTATTCTTACATAAGAAAGTTTGTTTTCAATTTGTCCATTAGCTGGATTTTCCCAATAATATTCTAAATATCCTTCATCATGATTTTTTACTATATCTATAAATGATTTTATTAAGTATTTTCCATTTATATCTTGTGAATTTAAAAGATTATCTCCTTTTTCATATTTTGTAAAGGGTATTTCTACTTCTCCATTTAAATTTAAAGTAAATATATAATTGCTATCTTCATAATTAATATCCTGTATTAGATCATATAATCTCAATTTAGCTTCTTCATAAGTTATTATATCGTTTTTTACAAGATTTATATGGTATTCGAAAACATTATCAACTAAATCAACTAAATTTATTAATTCTCTTTTTCTTTCTTCATATGCCATGTTCATTATGCTAAAATAATTTGCAATTAAACTTATAATAGAATATGTCACTATTATTATTAAAATAATAAAAAAATATTTTAAAGTAGATTTGTTTTTCATAAATCACCTCACTTTTATACATAATAATATTTTAACAAATTTTTATAAAAATGAGTCAAAAATAAATATTTTTTAATAAAAAAAGGTAGAGATTTTAATTCTCTACCTTTTTGTTTAAAGTTTATTTTGTTTTAAATTCTTTTTATAAGATTTTAATTTCGTATATATCTCATTTTTGAATGGATTTAATTTATTATTTTTAATAGTATATATTTCATATATTAATACAGAAACATTCATGATCAATGATAATATACTTAGCAAGAGTAAAGCTTCTGGTTTATGAGATGATTTTACTGCAAAAATAGAGTTGCTGGCAAAGCTTGGAAAAGTTAATGTAAACATTGTATATATTGCTAAAGTTTGTGCTCTATGTTGAAGCCATATACCTTTTTTTACAAAAAATTCTGCAATTACACAAGATAAAATAAGTATAAACCCTGCATAAAAAGATCTATCAGATATTGCATTATAACAATATGATATATTCCAAATTCCATATGCTAAAATCCAAAACCATAATTGATCTGCCCAAACCATATCCTTTGATTTGTTTCTTGAAATTCTTATATATCCCCAACCTGTTATGGTTAATATATTTATTATTCCAGCAATTCCATTTATTATATTCCAAGGTCCCCCCAACATATATAAACCATTTTCTATAATTCCCGTTTTACTAAAACATTCAAAATCTCTATAAACTGCTTCCAATATATTTATTGATAATATAAGACCTGGAAAAAGTAGCATAAATTTATTATTTTCTAATTTTTTTATATATCTTAAAGCCATAAACCCTATTACTCCTATTAAAGCAGAATAAGTTTTAACCCATGCAAACCAGTATCCAGAAGATGTTCCCGCCCCAGCAGTCTTTGGCCATACAGTCATTGTTAATATTATAGGCATTATTATATATACAGATATTGATATCCATTTATTTCTTCTTGTTATTTCATTTATTAATATCAAACCCAATAATACTAATAAAGCAGCAATAAAAGAAGATAAATTTATTTTATCAAAAAAGAACATTTAATTCCCCCCCATCCTTTAAATCAAAACAGATAATAAAATTAGCGATACATTGATAATCATAAAAATCAATTGTGCCGAAGTATTTTGTGTTTTTTTAACAAAATATTCAAATTTTTCACTTTTCATTTTTTCTTCCCAATATTGTTTTTTAGCTATTTGAATAAAACCTGCGATAGTTAAAGAATTTGCTCTAAATATTAACCATAATCCTGGATTTCTTGTTATCAAAACTCCTATTAAAGGAGCAGTTAAAACTCCTAAATGAAACTTTGCAATAGAAGGACTAAATTCATTCGTAACAAAAAACCAATTCCATATTGTATAGGCAATCCACCAAAATACTGTTCCAATATCTGTTGGAAGATTTGCATCATAATATTTTCCAAACCATGTTCCTTTCATATAAAATATTGAAATTGCCAATATTAATCCAGTTATAAAATTAAAATATTTTTTTCTTTTTAAATCCGTAATTGTAGCTTCCAATATGTTGATAACCAAAAATATAATGACAATTTTCACATACAGTTGTCCATTTAAAAGATTTAAAGCAGCAAAAACAACCAGTATTCTCATGAGTAGAAGAGTAGAAAGTTTTAATTTTTCAAAAAATACTGTTTTTAATTTCAAAAGAACTATTATAGGTATTATGATATTGATTGGAATATTTGCCCAAATAGGATTATATGAGGTGAGCATAGATAAAGCAGTGAATATTCCAGTCATTATAATTAAAATTAAGTTAGAATTTATTCCCTTTTTTTCAAAACCAGAATTTGTCATTTTAATTCCCCCATTATTATATTATTTAGATGCATATTTCTATATCAGTTATAGGATAAGCTTTACAAGAGTGAATATATCCAAATTTTTCATCTGCATGTCTAAGTAAAACTCCTCTTGGCATAAATACTTTACCTTTTTTTAATTGAACTCTACAAAGACTGCATTCCCCACTTCTACAACATACATTTACTCTTATACCATTTTTCTCGAGAGTTGTTAATAATGAGTCTTTACTAAACGCTTCTATCTCTTTTTTATCATTTATTTTAATTTTAAAAGTTTCATTACCTGATAAATTTTTCGGCCATCCTGGTTCATTTTGAATATCTTGTCTACTTCCAAACATTTCTCTTCTGATCATACTTTTCTTTATATTCATTTTCTCTAATTCATTAACTACAAAATCGTTCATTATTTGTGGACCACATATATAATATGTTTTATTTTTTATATCTTTTATAAGATTTTTAATACATTTTTCATCTATAAATCCTTTCAATCCTTTGTATGTTTGTTTTGTTTCTGATAAAATAACAGAAAATTTAAAATTTGAATGTTTATTTTGTATTCTTTCCAATTCTTCTTTAAATAAAATATTATCTTCATCACGACAGCCATAAATCAAATGAATATTTCTATCCAATCCTGATTCTGTAACTTCTTTTATCATACTTATAAAAGGAGTAATACCACTTCCACCTGCTATATAAACATTATTTTTATTGTGAAAAGCAGGATTGAAATGAAATACTCCGGCTGGGCCATTAGCTTCAAATTCATCTCCAACTTTCACTTTATCTAAAAAATAATCTGAAACAAATCCATTTTGTATTCTTGCAACTGTAATTTCATAATATGCTCTTTGTTTATTTGAAGAACATATACTATATGGTCTACTTGTTCTAACTCCATCTATTTCAACAAATAAATTTATATATTGTCCACTTTGAAAAACTGGCAGATATTCATTTTTTGTTATCAATCTAAATGTTTTTGCATTTTCATTAATATTTCTTATTTCAGATACTATTAATTTTAAATTATCTCTATGCAATCTATTTATTGTTTTCTCTACCTTTCCTTTTTCAAGGCTATAATCATAACCAGTTTTTTTCAAAACTTTTATTTCATTTAAAGTTTCTTTTCCATTAGGCATCGTTCTTATTATCATTTCTTTTAAATCTGACATTATTTTTCAACTCCTTTAAGAATCTTATCCGCAACTGTGCTTCCATAAAGATAGTTTGGCCCAAATCCACATATATTTACCCAACCATTTGAAAAAGTTAAATTCTTTATATATTCTTCTCTTGGAAAGAAAAAAACACTTGATTTCAAATCTTGTTCAAATCCGTATATAGCACCTTGTGGATGTTTTAAATACCTCATATGGGTTAATGGAGTCGCAACTTCGAACTCTTCTATATGTGAACGAAATCCAGGATATTTTTTTTCTAAACGATCTATTATCATATTGCCCGCTTTATATTTAGTTTCATAATATTCTTCGGCAGATAGTTCCATCCATGCTTTTCCATATTTTAAAGTACCAGCTGTTATAACTGTAGTTCCTTCTGGAGAAACTTTTGGATCATCTACTGTATAACAGGTATTTATAAGCGGATCTATATCTGGCATTAATTTATATGCATTTTGAAATGATTCATTACAATCAAGATTTTCATAATTTAAATTAAAACTATCTGTAAATCCAATTTCTTTAGGTGTACAATCTAATCCAATAAAACATGTTAAAGCAGATATTCCAACTGTATAACTCTTTAAATATTCTTTAGCCTGTTTCACACTTTCTTCTGTTTTTATTAAATTAAAATACGTTTCTATCGGAGATATTCCTGATACAACAAAATCACATTTATACTCATTATCAAACTCATCTATCACTCCATAAGCTTTACCATTTTTTATAAGTATTTGTTTTGCTCCACAATTATATTTTATTTCTCCTCCATTATTTCTTATAGTATCAGCAAGAGCTTGTGAAATAACTTGTGATCCACCTCTAAGATAATATGGTTTATCTTCCATATAAATATAAGTACATCTTGCAAGTATTGAAAAAGGAAATCTATTAGGAGGCATTCCCATAAAACACCAATACGCATTCACACATAATTGTAATTCTACACTCTTGAAAAATTCGTCCAAAACTTCTTGAGTACTTTTTAATGCATATTTTGCAAGCGTCGGAAATTTTTTACTAAAAAATTGTTTTATCATTATTTTTTTTAATTTACTTGGTTCATTAACAGAATTAGCCTGCATTTCTGCAAATTTGTCAGTTTCTATACTAAAGTTATACACTGTATCAAAATAATTTGTAATATTTTCGGATTCATCAGGAAATTTTTCTTTTAATAATTTTTCAGCATCTTTCCTATTAGCTGGCAGAGATACTCCTTTTCCATCTGGAAAATTAACTTTAAACAATGATTCTATAGGAATCCACTCTATTTTGTCTTCTATTCCATATTCTTTAAAAAGTTCTCTTAATGGACCAGGTTTTTCTGAACTTCCCATAGAACTCAATTGATGAAGTGCAACCTCAAATTCAAATCTTCCCCTTCTAAAGCTTGTTCCACACCCTCCAGGTATATTATGTTTTTCTAATACTAAAACTTTCTTGCCATTTATTGCTAATTTAGTAGCAGTTGATAATCCACCATTTCCAGCACCTATAATGATTACATCATAGTTCATAAAATTCCCCCTTTTAATATATCGAATTTAATTCACCGAATTAAGTTCAATGGAATTTTATCATTACAAAAAAATATTGTCAAATTCTTCACAAAGATTAAATTAAAGTTTTTTTAACTTATTTTACATTTTTTCCAATTATTTGCATAAATATCCATTATTTTGATAATATTTGTATATCTTAAAAAAAAAATATATAATTAATGCGAGGTGAAAAAGTTGAATAATCTAACAAACAGACAAAAACAAGCTATAAATACTAAGTTTAAAATAACTGAAATAGCTTTAGAATTATTTAAAAGCAAAGGAATTAAAAAAGTTAAAATAAAAGATATTTGTAATAAAGCCAATGTTTCTATAGGTACTTTTTATCATTATTTTGATTCTAAAGAAAAAATATTGGAAAAATCTTATATTCAAATAGACTCCATGATTGCTGAAAATATAGAAAATATAGTTTATGAGAATAATTTAGATAGGATTTTAAAACTTTTTAATAGGGCAAATATTCTTATTGAAGATTTAGGTTGGAGGTTTGTAGCCGATGCTTATACCCATTTACTTACAAGCGAAGATAGATATTCTTTATGTTCTAAAAGATACCCTTATGTTTTAATTAAAGAATCTCTTGAAAAAGGTATTATAGCCGGAGAATTTCTGCCTAATTTTAACCCTGAAGAAGTATCTGAAGTATGTATGCGTTTAGGTAGAGGAATGGTTTTTGATTGGTGCCTTCATAAAGGTAGCTATTCTTTAACTTCGGAAAGCGAAAAATCTATAATAACTTATTTGAAGACTTTTCAAGTCAAAATATAATAAAAAAACCTCCAAAATAGAAGATAAAAATTACAAATCTATTTTGGAGTTCTATATTATTTTTTATTTAAATATTTTATATATGAATCTTAAAATTTGAAAATTGAAATATTCCATTTCCTTGTTCTAATCTATTTTCAGATTCTATCTTTTCAAATGCTTTTAATATTTCATCTATGATATCAATATTTATTTTTAATTCATTATGTGCTGGCAATATTTTTTTTATTCCTTTTATTTTACTTATTTTTTCAACTGAATTTTTAAATTTTATAGGATCAGTTGTTGGATAAAAGGCGTATAATGTACCGCTATATATGAGATCACCTGTAAAGAGATATCCTCTTTCTTCTTCAAAAAAACACATATGCCCAGGAGAATGACCTGGAGTATGCATAGCCCTTATTTCACGATTTCCTATATTAATTATTTGATCATCTTTTATATATTTTACTTTATCACTTTTAAAAATTTTATATTCCTCTAAATCAAATTCTTCTGGAGGTTTTTTACTGAAATTTTTAGGTTCTAAATTATTTTTTACTATTTTTTCTGGTACTGGAAATTTTTCTAAACACCAATCTTTTTCAAGCTCATTTATATATATTTCATCAAATCTTTTATGATCCCCTATATGATCCCAATGAAAATGTGTAGTTAAAACTATTATAGGGAGATTGGTGAGTTTTTCTACCTCTTTTTTTATGTTTCCAATACCTAAACCTGTATCTATTAATAATGCTTTTTCATTTCCAACAATTAGATATGAATGCATTTTTTCCCAATGACCATATTCACTTATAGCAAATGTTTCATCATCTATCTTTTCTATGGTAAACCATTGTTCCATGAGAATCCACCTCTATTTTATTTCTAGCACTGCAACACTTTCTATATGCCTTGTATTGGGAAACATATCTACTAAATGATAATGTTGAAAATCGTATAAATCTTCAACTTCTTTTATATTTTCTGCAAGTGTTTCTGGGTTACAGGATACATATATTATTTTTCTAAATTTTTGTTCTTTTAAAAATTTTAAAACTTTTGGATTTAATCCTGCTCTTGGTGGATCAAGTACAACAAAATCAGGATGTCCTTCTAATTTTGTTATTTCTTCTTTTACATCTCCGCATATAAATTCAACATTAAATATATCATTTAATTCTGCATTTTCTTTAGCCATTTCAACTGCTTCTTTTATTATTTCAACAGCATAAACTTTTTTTGATTTTTTTGATAATAATGAGGCTATTGTACCCGTTCCTGAATATAAATCATATGTTATATCAGTGTTTTCAGCATATTGAATGGCTGTTTCATATAATTTTTCTGCCCCATATGTATTAGTTTGAAAGAATGAAAATGGACCTATTTTAAATTTTAAGTCTAATATTTTTTCTATATAATAATCTTTTCCATATATTATTTCTAATTTGTCTGCTTTTAATACATTTCCTTTTGCTCCGGTTTTACTGTGAAGAATCGATACTATTTTACTTTTTAGTTTCAAATTTAGTATTCCTTCAGCCCATAGTTTTATATCCTTATCATTTTCATCAGTTTGATCTGTAGCTATATTTATCAATAGTTCATTTGTGTTTAATCCTTTTCTAACAGATAAATGCCTTAAATACCCTTTATGAGCCCTATAATTTCTGAATGTATATTCCCTTTCTAAAAAGAACTGTCTTGTAAAAATTACTATTTGGTTAAAGTCATCATCTACAAGCTTGCAGTCTTTGGTATAATGAACATCAAATTTTCTACCTTTTGCTTTCATTCCAAGGTTTAATGGGGCATCTTTTGATTCATTTCCAAATGTATATTCCATTTTATTTCTATATTCATATGTATTGGGAGATTTTACAATCCCATGATAATTTTTTGGTTTTAAATTAAGATTTTTAAATATTTCAAAAACTTTTTTTTCTTTATTTTTTAATTGTTCATCATATTCTATATCAAGGAATTCACAACCACCACATTTTCCAAAAACACTACATAATTCCATTTTTTATCTCCTTTTTTTCTTCTAAATCTTTTGTTTGAATTTGATCTTGATTCTTTTGTTGAATAATATCTCTTGTTATTACTATATTGTTCGTATTTCTTTTTGTCATAATGTTTCCATATGTATATATATATTCATCTTGTATATCCAAGCCTATTATTTGATAGTCTCCATCAAGTTCTATTTCTAAAAATTCTTCAAATTTTTTCTGTTCTATATTTATTTTATAAACTATTCCTAATTTTTTATTATTTTTTTCTCTGTATCCATATGTATATATTTCATCATTTATTACTTTTGTTCCAAGTAATTTTTCTTTGTATTCTGATTTTTGTTTGAAAGAATTTCCAAATCCTTTATTTTCATCTAATTCTACAATACTATGATATATTTCTTCGCCTTCATTTTCATATATTATGTAATATTTCTTACCCAATTTTATAGTTCCAACTGGAATATCATCATTTTCATCTCCATACACATTAGACCATTTTTCTTTACCATAATAGTCTATATTTATAGCATATATATCAAATTTTCCATATCCGAATGATCTCGTATATCCTACAACTATAAATCCTTGATTTGAATTATTAACAACTGAGTTGGCGATTTCTAAATTTTTTCCACCAAAGTTATTTGTCCATATTCTTGCACCATCTTTTGTATATTTTGATACAAAGATATCTGTTAATCTATTATTCGTAAAAAAGTTACCGGATACAACATAACTTTCGTCGTCTATATTAGAAATAGATATTCCACTATCTCTTCCAAAATCACCATAATTTATTTCATAATTTATAGTTCCATCTGAAGTTATAGAAACTATATAAGCATCTCCATTTAAGCCTTTTGATGATGTATCTCCAATAGCTACTAAATTTGCATTCTCTGATGCATCTTTTGTAATTATTATATCTTTAAAGAAATCTGTACCATCTCCACCAAATATGTATTCTTTTTTTTCTTTTAAATTTTTATTTATTTTTATTATTTTTGCTTTCCATGAATCTCTTGATTCATAACCTGCAATGTAAAAATTATTTTCATCTGATACTACTTTATAAGCATATTCATCGTATAGTTTATCTAATATGACCGTTTTTTGAAAGTTTGTAGTTTTAAAATCTTTAGAATCTAAGTTTATTTTTTTTCCGTCTTTTATAGTAAATAATTTTAAATTATAATTTTTATTTTTTTCTAAAGTCAATGTAGCTTCAGTTGACTCTGTAGTTACTGTATTTAAAATTTTGTTATCATTGAGTTCGATTATAAAATTATCTGTAATAGGTGTTCCATCCCAAGTAATTTTTATTTGTTTTTCATCTATTTCATCATAATCAAAATTTATTTTATAATCATATTTTGGAACTAATCCAAATATTTGTTCAAATATATTTGGTTCTTTTATATTATCAATTTTTGTGGCTGGTTTAGTAAAATTAGTTATCGTTGATTCTTTAGTTGTTTCGGTTGATTTTTGAGTTAAACTTTTTATTTCTTTTTCAAGATCTATTTTTGTAGCATTTTCTGTTATATTTAATGGCGTAGGTTCTTCTGTAATTTCATTTATAGTATTTTCAACAGTTGCTGGTTCTGTATGATCTATATTAATTAGGTCTTCATCATTTTTCATAGGTTCTACAGTATTTTCAGTATCTTTTGGGATTTTTTCTTCTGTGTTTTCAAATTTTGTTTGATTTTCTTTTTCATTTGAATCCTGTTCTATTTTTTGTATTACTTTTTTATAGTTTGTTTCATTTGTTATATCTTCTTCAAAAAATATTATATATCTGTCAACATAGTCTGTTATTCCTATTGATATCAAAGATCCATCTTTATATGGTTTTGATATAGGAGTTAATGGGCTTATTGAAGAATAAGACCATATGTTTTTATTGTTATTATCAAAAGCTTTTATTTTTTCTCCTATTAACACATATTTATCTTCATTTAAAGATATAAAATAATCGTATTTTTCTTCATAATTTATGTTTTTTATCAATTCTAATTTTTCATTATAAATTTGTAATGTATTATTTCCAGCAAGAATTATCATGTTTTCACTGTGTATATAATACTTTCTATTTAGTTTATCCGAAGATATTTTAAAGTTTAGTCTTTTTATTTCATCATAATTTTTGTCGAGTTCTTGTATATAGTCTTTTGTTATAATAAATATTTTATTTTTTGATGTAAGGATTTGTTGTATTTCTTCTTTAAAATTTATTTCTTTTATATTTTTCATATCAAAGTCTAATATTTGTATTTTATTTTTTAAAGCTATTATTATGTGCTGATCAAATATTTTTGTATCTATGATATTTTCACGTGAACTATATATTTTCTCTATTTTATTACTTTTTATTTCATATATTTCGTTTTTTGTTGTTATATAAGTCTCTTCATTTACTTTTATTATTTTTTTATCAAAATTAAATTCTTTTATTATCATATCTGGATATAATAAATATAATTTTTCTTTAGTTTTTATATAAATTATCTCTTTTTTATATATATTCTCTATTATTCCTTTAACATTTATTGTTTTTATTTTATTTTTATTTTCATCTATTATTTCAAATGAATCATTGTTTATACCTATAAAATATTTTCCATATGGTATTAAACTTTTATAATTTTCAAAAAATATTTGATATATGTCTCCATTTTGTAATTCTCTTGTTTTGAATCTAAAAGTTTGACTATCTATAACTTTCCCTTCAGATAATGCTTCTATTTTCCAATAATACGTTGTTTGGGGTTTTAAAACATCGCCTGCATAAAAGTTTGAAAAAAGATTATTTAATTTTAAATCCTCTTCTTTTATATTTGGATTTTCTGATATATACAATCTAAATTTAACTTTTTTATCATTTTGATCACTTTCATAACTCCATTTAAATATTATTTTTAAATCAACTTCTTCTTGATTATTTTTTGGCATTACTGCTTTTATTGAAGAAAATGAAATTGTGCTAAAAATAAATATTAAAATAAATAACAGGCTCTTTTTCATTATTTACACCCCTTATAATCTGTTTAACTTTGCTACAAACATTATTAAATCCTTTACTTCTTCATTTTTGAATTTTTGATTTTCTATTTCCTCAATACTTAAATCAAATCTCATAGCTGATAAAAATATGTATAAAGCATCTTCAAATGTTTTCATATTCGATTCTAAAATAGAATCAAAGTCCAATATATATGTTTCATATTCCGAAATTATTTTAGAAAATTTATAGTTTAAATCTTTTATTTCTTCTATTATTTCTTCTATAAAATTTTCTAAATTACTTTGCTCTCCAAAAACTCTATTTTGATAGTATCTTAAAAGAACTTTTGAAAAAGCTAATCCATAATTATCTTTCCATAAGTATTTTGAAAGTGTTGATTCTACTCTTTCTGATAATCCATAGTTGAATCCAGATAAGTATAGAGCATTTATTATTACTTTTAATCCTAATGGTTTTAATTTAGATGTTTTATCTAAAGGTTCTTTTAACCAACCTATATATTCTCCTTTTAATCCATTTTCTGATAATTTTTCTGAAAGAATTTTGGCATCTATCATTCCATCATCATCAAAACTTTCTAATAAAGCTTTTTCAACTGCCAAATCTGTATAACTTTCTAATTTTTCTAAATAAGTATCTATTTTGTCTAATCTTAATGGTAAACTTAAAAATAGTCCTTCTTTATTTAGTTTGCTTAAAATCTTTTCTGTATTTTCTATATCTCCTTTTGAAAGGTAAAAAAACATCAAAAGTGATTTTGAAGGTATTTGTAAATCAGTATTTTTAAGTTTGTTATAATTTTTTATTACATTTTCTTCATCTTCAATTATTGTATATAATTTTAAAAGTGTTAAATATATTAGATTTTTGTTTTCATCACTTGAAAGTTTTAAAGCTTTTTCTTCTGCATTTATAGCTTTTATAAACTCTCCTATATTTTTGTATTCTAAGGATAATTCATGAAGAATAAAATCCGTTTCTTTTATAGTAAGTGCCTTTTCTAAATTTTTTATGGCATCTAAATGTCTGCCAAGTTTTGATAAACTATATGAATTATTATAATAAATTTCATAATTGTTTCTATCTATTTCCAATGCTTTTTTATGTATTAGATAAGCATCTTTATATCTTTCTAGTTGATTATAGATTACTCCTAATCTTTGATAAACTGGAATAAATTGAGAATCTAATTTAATAACTTTAAAGTAGTTTTCTATTGCCTGTTCATATCTTCCATTTTCTGCGAATATATCTCCTATTTTTAGGTATGCTAGCGAAAATTCTTTATCTGATTCTATAGCTTTTATGTAATAATCGACAGCTTCATCATAAATCTTTCTGAAATACATTAAATTTCCAAGCTCAAAGTATCCATAAGCAAAATCTTTTTTTTCACTTATGGATTGTTTTAATTCTAATTCTGCAATTTCTTCATTTCCGAGTTTTGCATAATATAAACCGGAATAAAAATGAAATCTATAATCATGTAAAATTTCTTTAGCTTTTAATAAATATTTGTAAGCTAATTCAAAATCTTCTTTATTCATCAATTGTTTAAACATTTCATAATAATGATAAACTAAATAACTCGAATAATATTCATCTTTTTTTACATTTATTTGAGCTTCAAGTCCTCTTATTATTATGTCTAAAGGTATTTTATTTTCATTTTTTGCTTTATAAAAATCTTCCGCGAGAATTGGTAATTTTACTGGTAAATTATGTAATTTAGCATAATTTGGTTCTATGTTAAGATATACTATAGCATATTTTATTTTTTTCAAATTGTACACCTCCAAAAGAAATTATAGCATAATATTTTAATGATATTTTTACTTGAAGGCTTTATTTTTTATAAGAAAAAATATCATTCCAAAAAATAAACCTCCAAGACTTGCTATCATATCATAATAACTAAATATATGATATTTTGATAAAGATTGTATATATTCGGTTATTATTGGAAAAGATATATATAATATTATCGAAATACTGAATAAAATTTTTCTTTTTGTATTTTTAAAAGCCATAAAAAATAGGTCTGAACTTATAAAATAAGCTATAAAATGAATTATTTTATCTTCATATTTAAAAGTAGAGTATGGTATTATTGGCTTACTTAAAGATAAATAAAAAATAAGAGTAATGTATATAATAAATATTACTCTCCAGATTATTTTTTCTATTTTCATTTTTATCACCCATTAAATCATATTTTAGTCAATATATAGTTATTATATATTAATTTTATTAAAAATTAATTAGAGATGAATATCATTCATAACAGTTTATTTAAATTCAAAAAAACAATCGGACATAAGCCCGATTGTTTTTTTTGAATTTTTTTAATTTTGTAAAGGATATGACGAATTTGAAAAAAATTCTTTTTTGAAATCTAAAAAAGAATCATTTTCTATCGCTTCTCTCATTTTATGTATAAGGTGTATGTTAAAGTATAGATTATGTATAGATATTAAAGTTTTACCCAACATTTCATCTCTTTTTAAGAGATGATTTATATATCCTCTTGTATGATTTTTGCAAGCATAACAATTACAATCATTTTCTATAGGACTATGATCAAATTTATTTTTTGCCGATTTCAAGTTTAATTTTCCATTCCAAGTTAATGCTGTACCATGTCTTCCCATTCTCGTTGGTAATACACAATCGAACATATCCATTCCATTTTCTACAGATAAAAACATCATGGTTGGTGATCCTATACCCATTATATACCTAGGTTTATCTTTTGGAAGTTTATCACCAAATTCTTTTAACACTTTTTCTGATTCTTGATATTTTTCCCCTACTGCAAGACCTCCAAGTGCAAATCCGTCAAATGGTATAGAAGTTATTTGCTCTAAACTTCTTTGTCTTAAATCGCTAAATAAGCCGCCTTGAACAATTCCAAAAAGTGATTGATTTTCTTTTTTATGTGCTTCAAATGAGCGTTTTGCCCATCTATAAGTTCTATCAACCGAATCTTTCATGTATTCATATCCCCATTTAGCATTTACACATTCATCAAATGCCATTGCTATATCCGAACCTATTGTTTGTTGGATTTCCATAGATTTCTCAGGAGTCATCATTATTTTTGATCCATCAAGAGGGGATCTGAATAGCACTCCTTCTTCTGATATTTTTCTATCCTTTAAAGAAAAAACTTGAAATCCTCCGCTATCAGTTAATAAAGGTTTATTCCAATTCATAAAATTATGTATACCTTCAAAATCTTTCATTATTTCCATTCCAGGTCTTAAAAAAAGATGAAAAGCATTTGAAAGTATTATTTCAGAATCTATATTTTTTATTTGATCATTTGTTAATCCTTTAACTGTTGAATTAGTACCAACAGGCATAAAAACAGGTGTTTCTATAATACCATGTGGGGTATGTATTCTTCCTCTTCTCGCTTTTGAGTATTTATCAACATGTAGTAGTTCATATTTTATTTTTGACATTAATTATTTAAAATCGTTATGTAAAACTTATAAAATTTTTTTATTTTATAATATTACATGTTTTACTATAACGTCTACCCTCCTTGTAATTTTTATTTTATAACTTACGTTGTAATATACGTAATATTTCTAACTTTTAATCGATATCTATTTCTTTTCTAATATCTTTTAACAATTTGTCAGCAGTTATAATTATTTTATCTATATCTCCAACTATTTTTTCTTTTATTTCTTTGTCTTTAATACTTTTAGCATTAACTTTTACAAGTATTAATCCAGAGTTATAAACAGAATATCCAAGATAACAAGAAATTTGTGCATCCGATTTAAGGTTTTTATTTCCATATTTGTATAACATATAAGAGATTTCCATTATTTCATATCCTAATTTCGATATTTTAGCCGAAACTAAGGCAGCTTCTCTCAATGCTAAATCTTTATCCCCTATGCCTTTATAAGCTTTTGAAACCTTATCAAAAGCTCTTGAATCTTCGTCTGCACAGTCCATTAAAACATCGGATATATGTATCAGTTTTTCTAAAGCTTTTTCTACTTTACTTTCATGTTGTTCATATTTTTCATTTTCAAGTGTATATTGGGCAACCATTCCGCTTAAAGATGCCGCTAAAGACCCTACAATAGCCGCAACTGCCCCACCACCTGGAATATGAGTTTTTTGGTTCAATTTTTCATTAAAATTTTCTATGCTCATCTTTCTATACATGCTATCTCACCCCTATAAGAAGACATCTTGTCATTGTATATTATATCATTTTTCATTTAAAAAAATGTTTCATATTTTTTTGATTTTTTTTATTAATTTTTTTTATATATAATCTTTACAAAAAATATCATATTTAATTTGACTTAATTCTGACTTTTATGGTAGAATTTAATTAACATATACAACAAAAACAATCTGATTTGAATGTTTGTGAGGAGGCATTTAAATGGAAAAAATATTAGAAGTGAGAGATTTAAAGGCTAGTGTAGTAGAAGATGGTAATGTAATATTAAAAGGTGTAAATTTAACTATTAATTCTGGAGAAATTCATGCAATAATGGGGCCTAACGGTTCTGGTAAATCAACTTTGGCAAATGTTATAATGGGAAGCCCAAAATATGAAGTTCTCGAAGGTGATATTCTTTTTAAAGGACAATCTATTCTTGATCTTTCTACTGATGAAAGAGCTAAATTAGGTTTATTTATGTCTTTTCAAGCACCAGAAGAAGTTGATGGAGTTAAAATGAGGCAATTTTTATTAAATTCTTATAGAAATATAAACGAAAATGATAGTATATCTGCTTTGAAATTAAGCAGAAAAATCGATGAACTTTCTGACACAGTTTATTTGGATAAATTATTTTTAGATAGATATGTAAATAATGGTTTTTCTGGTGGAGAAAAAAAGAAAAGTGAAATAATGCAAATGGGTCTTTTAAATCCTAAATTAGCTATTCTTGATGAAATTGATTCAGGTTTAGATATTGATGCTTTAAGAATAGTTGCTGAATCGATAAATAAATTTAAAACTGAGAACATGGGTATACTTTTAATTACTCATTATCAAAGAATTTTGAATTATGTTATTCCAGATTTTGTTCATGTTTATTCACAAGGTCATGTAATCACAACTGGTGGTGCCGAATTGGCTAAAGAAATAGAAGAAAATGGTTATTCTATGATTGAAGGATAGTTTAATTAAGGAGTGGTTAAGATGTCTAATAAAGATTTTGATATGAAGGATCTTCTTGTAGATCAAAGTAGATTTGATTTTAGAAATCCTGAAATGTATGCTTATAAGTCTGTACCAGGCCTTAATAAGCAAATAATATATGAAATTTCAGAACAAAAGCAAGAACCAAAATGGATGTTAGATTTGAGATTAAAATCTCTTAAAATATTTGAATCTTGGAAGGATCCGCAATTTGGAGTAGATTTAAAAGATTTAGATTTAAGTAAAATAGTTGCTTATATTAAACCGAATGCCAAAAGAACAAACTCTTGGGATGAGGTACCTGATGAAATTAAAGATACATTTGAAAAACTAGGTATTCCAGAAGCTGAAAGAAAAGCTTTGGCGGGCGTTGGAGCTCAATACGATTCAGAAGTCGTTTATCAACATGTTCAGAAAAATCTTGAAGATTTAGGTGTTATTTTTATGGACATGGAAACTGCTGTAAAAAAATACCCTGATCTTGTAAAACAATATTTTATGAAAGCTGTTTCAGCTACAAACCATAAATATGCAGCATTGCATGGAGCTATATGGAGCGGAGGGACATTTTTGTACGTTCCTCGTGGCGTTAAAGTTCCTCTACCATTACAAGCTTATTTCAGAATGAATAATCCAGGAATGGGTCAATTAGAACATACGATTATAGTTGCAGAAGAAGGATCTGAATTAGCTTTCATTGAAGGATGTTCTGCTCCTTTTTATAATACTACAAATATACATGCTGGAATGGTAGAAATATATGTAAAAGAATCTGCAAGAGTTAAATATGCAACTATTCAAAATTGGAGTAAAAATACTTATAATTTGAATACTAAAAGAGCTATTGTTGATAGAGATGGAATAATGGAATGGGTATCTGGTTCACTTGGTTCTTTTAAAACTATGATATATCCTTCTTCTATTTTGAGAGGAAAAGGAGCTAAAACCGAAACTAAGGCTATTACTTATGCCGGTTCTAATCAACATATGGATGCTGGATCAAAGGTTATGATGTTTGCTCCTTATACTTCTGCAAATATTGATGCAAGATCTATAAGTGTTGCTGGAGGTTGGGCTTTTTATAGAGGATGGTTAAAAATTGGTGAAAATGCAAAAGGTGCTAAAGCTTCTGTAGAATGTCAAGCTTTGATGCTGGATAATAAATCAAAAAGTGATACTGTTCCTCTTATAGAAGTTCATACAAATGAAGCTGACGTTGGTCATGAAGCAAAAATCGGAAGAATTAAAGATGAACAAATTTATTATTTGATGACAAGAGGCCTTTCTGAAGCAGAAGCAAAAGCTATGGTTGTTAGAGGTTTTGTTGAACCTTTTGCAAAAGAACTTCCAATAGAATATGCAATTGAATTGAACAGACTTATAAATATGGAAGTTGAATCATCTATAGGTTGATATCATTGTGAAAGAGGTGAATTAATAAATGGAAACAATATTTGAAAAAGCAATAGATTTAAAACATAATAATTTTTTAACTGTGGAATCTAAAGTTCCACAAATTGAATCTGAAATAGATTATAATGAAAATGAACTTTCAAGATCTATTGAACAGTATAAAAATAAAGATCTAATAACTTTTAAAAAAACAAGATATGAATCTTATAAACAATGGGGATTTCCTAAATGGAAAAGAACAAAACTGAATGGTTATGATCCATTAAAATATATAGAGAAAATTAATCCAAAAATTTCAGGTAATCCTTTATCAATAGATAATATAGATGAAGAAGGTTTAAAAATTCTTGCAAAATATGATATGGAAGGTGCTAATAGAAAGTTTTTTTTAATGTCAGATACTTTTTTTAATACTGGATTTTATATAAAAACTAAAAAAAATGAAGAAAAAAAGCCTATAATATTAGAATATAATTTAGATAATCCTATATATGAAAATACAATTTTTAATATAAAAGAAAATTCTAAAGTTACTGTAGTTAGAATATTAAATGGTAGTAACGAAGATGGTTTTAGAACAACTTCTTTAAGAGGTTTTTTAGGTAAAAATGCTGAATTAACAATAATAAATGTAGCTCATTTAGGTGACAAAGATATAAATATAGATAATGCTTTATTTGAGGTTGGTGAAAATGCAACTGTAAATGTTTACGACCTTCATATAAGTGGAAGAATTTCTTCTCCACATTATATTTTTAGACTTAGTGGTGAAAATTCAAATGCATTTATGAAACCTTATTTTCTTGGATATAATGATAATATAATCGATATGTTTTATTTGATAAGATTTTATGGAAAAAATACTACTGGCGATATTACTGGGAAAGGTGTTTTAAAAGATCTTTCAAAAGCTGTTTTTAGAGGAACTTTAGACATAAAGAAAAATGCAAAAGAAGCTAATGCTTCTGAATCTGAACATACTCTTTTATTATCAGAAAAATCAAGAGCAGAAGCCATACCAAGTTTATTAGTAGACGAAAATGAAGTTAATGCTTCTCATGCTGCTTCTGTTGGAACTTTAAATGAAGATACGCTTTATTATCTTATGACAAGAGGTTTCTCTAAAGTAGAAGCTAAAAGGCTTCTTTCTTTAGCTATTTTTGAATCTTTTATAGACGAAGTAGAAAAGTATCATAAAGAAACTTCTGAGGTGATTAGAAATGTTATTGAGTCAAAAATTTGATTTAGAATTTCCCAGTTTGAAACGCAATATTAATGAAAACAAATTAGTTTATTTAGACTCTGCTGCGACGACTCTTTTACCAAAAAGAGTCGCAAACAGAGTTTATGAATATTCTTTAAATCATAGATCAAATGTACATAGATCAAGTCATACATTAGCAGCTGAATCTACTTTATTGTTAGAAGAAACTAGAGATTTATTAAAAGATTTTTTGAATGCTTCTTCTTCTAAAGAAATTATTTTTACCAAAGGAACTACGGAATCAATAAATCTTGTTGCTTATTCTTTAGCTATTTCAAATTTTTTTAATGATGGTGATGAAATTCTTTTAAATAGTTTAGAACATCATGCAAACTTTGTCCCTTGGCAACAAATAGGGAAAAATTTTAATATAAATACTAAGGTTTTTAAGAATAAAGATGGCATTTTTAATGAATCTGAATATTTAAATAATATAAATAAAAAAACAAGATTAGTTGCTATTACTGCTCATTCAAATGTCACAGGACAAATTATAGATATTAAAGATCTGATTAAAAAAATTAAAAATATAAATGAAAAAACTTTAATTTTAATAGATGCGGCACAATATGTTCCTCATCATGAAATAAATTTAAAAGAATTAAATGCTGACTTTGTAGCATTTTCAGGTCATAAAATGTTAGCTCCTGGTGGTATAGGTATTTTGTGGGGAAAGAAAAAAATTTTGAATGATATGAATCCATTTCTATTTGGCGGTGAAATGATAGATCAAGTTGATTATGAAGATACATCTTTCAATATTTTACCTTATAAATTTGAAGCTGGTACTCCAAATATGGAAGGGATTTCAGGTTTAAATGAAGCAATAAAAATAATAGATGAAATAGGATTTGATTTAATTTCGGATCATATATCAGATATTACACAATATGCAATAAATAAATTAAATAAATTAGATTTTATAGAATTGTACGGTCCTAAAGATTCTTCTCAATTTGGAATAATATCTTTTAATTTAAAAAACATTCATCCTCATGATGTTTCACATTTATTAAATGATTTAACTGGAATTGCAATTCGTTCTGGTCATCATTGTGCTCAATTAATTATGAAGGATATTGGAATTCAATCGTCATGTAGAGCAAGTTTTTATATTTACAATGATAAAAATGATGTAGACAAACTTTATAATGGATTGATAAAAGTTTGGGAGTGGTTAAAATGAGTTTAGAAGATTTATATTCTGAAATTATTCTTGATTATGCAAAAAATCCTCAATTTAAAGGTTCTTTAGAAAATGCTTATGAAAACCATGCTAAAAATTTATCTTGTGGTGATGAAATAAATTTATTTTTAAAAATAGAAGATGATATCATAAAAGATGCTAAATTCAAGGGACATGGTTGTATAATTTCTCAGGCATCTACTTCTATGCTGTGTGAAGCTCTAAAAGGATTAAATACTGAAAAGGGTAAAGAACTCATAAATGAAGTTATAAAAATGTCCCAAGGGAAAAGTTTTAATGAACATATAATTGGTGACTTAGATATATTTAAAGATATTTCTACTTATCCTATGAGAATAAAGTGCTTCACTCTTGCATGGCATACCGCTTTAGAAACTATCGAAGATTTCGAGGAGGGATAAAAATGATATCTTTGAAAGATATTAAAAATATTGCCATAATTGGTGCTTCAAATAATTCAGAAAAATATGGAAACAAAATTGTTAAAAACTTAAAACAAAAAGGATTTAATATATATCCTGTGAATCCTAATGAAGAGATTATAGAAAATATTAAAAATTATAAGAATATTGATGAACTTCCAGAAGAGGTTCAATTGATTGTGTTTGTTGTTCCTGCAAAAATAGGTCTCGATATAACTAAAAAAGCTTATGAAAATGGGTTTAAAAAATTTTGGTATCAGCCTGGAGCAGAATCAATAGAACTTGAAAGATACCTTGAAACATTAAATGATATCGAATATAATTTTGAATATTGCATAATGGTTGAAAGTAAATATTTAAATTAAATTTACATAAGAAAGCGGATCTAAATGTTTATTGAATTCATAAAGATCCGCTTTTAATTATTTTTAACCATCTACTATATCTTTCAATTGTGAACTTCTGCTTGGATGTCTCAGTTTTCTTAATGCTTTCGTTTCTATTTGTCTAATTCTTTCTCTTGTGACATTAAAAAATTGTCCAACTTCTTCTAAAGTTTTTTGTTTTCCATCTAAAAAACCATATCTCATTTTTAATACAAGTGCTTCTTTTGGATGAAGGGTATCGAGTACTTCTTCAAGTTTTTCTTTTAATATCATTTGTTGAGCAACTTCTTCTGGAGTTAAATCATCAGAACCTATAAAATCTCCTGTTTCTGATTCATCATCATCACCATTTCCACTTGAAATTGGTGAATTCAAAGATATTATATCTTTAGCACTCATAAGTATTTCATTAACTTTTTCAACTGGTTTATCCATGAGTTTAGATAATTCTTGTGCAGTTGGATACTCTCCATTCTCTTGTAAATATTCTCTTATAGTTTTATTCATTTTATTTATAGTTTCAACCATATGCACAGGTATTCTTATAGTTCTTGCCTGATCTGCTATTGCTCTTGTTATTGCTTGTCTTATCCACCAAGTTGCATATGTAGAAAATTTAAATCCTTTTTTCCAATCAAATTTATTTACTGCTTTTATCAGTCCTATATTTCCTTCTTGAATTAAATCTAAAAAACTCAATCCTCTTCCCGTATATCTTTTCGCTATACTTATTACAAGTCTTAAATTTGCTTTTATCAATTCATCTCTTGCTCTTTTGTCTTGTTTTTGTGCTCTTCTTGCCAATTGTCTTTCCCTTGCTGGTGTTAATAAATTAACTTTAGATATTTCTTTTAAATATATTTTTATAGGGTCCCCAAGAGATATATTATCATACATTTTCATTTCTACATCTTCAAGTATTTCTATAACCTCTTCATCTTCTATATCTTCATCATCATCTTCTTGTTCTTCTTCATTTTCTTCTAAAATTGTAATTCCTTCTTCTTCAAGCGATGCATAAATCTTTTCTATAAAATTGCTGTCTATTTCATCAGATGCTTCTGCGGGTAAAGCTTCATCAATGTCAGAGTAAGTTAAAACATTTTCTTTTTTCTTGGCACTTCTAATCAATAACTTTATGATACTATCTACATTTTTTATTTTTTTCTTTTTATTCTTTAATTTTATTACAGCCTCATCACCATCCTCTTTTAGTTCTTCAAATTCGATTTCCTGAAGTTTAGATAGTATTTCTTTTGTTTCATCTTTTTTTGCCAAGTTATGTTCCCCCTTTCGGGATTATTTACCCATATGTTTAGACCTCTATCTTTTATAAAAGTTCAAAAATAATTATAACTTTGTTAAAAAGCAATATATTGACAGCTTTATTTTTTTATGCTATAATAATCTACGTATTCACTGGGAGATCGTCTAATGGCAGGACATCGGACTCTGACTCCGAGAGTGGAGGTTCGAATCCTCCTCTCCCAGCCATAACCCACCGTTAGGTGGGTTTTTTTGTTATATTATTTTTTTGAAATCATTTTATTTTGAAATATATATATAAGAATCTTAATAATTGTTTTATAAATTTTTACTTTCTTAATATAATTAGGTACATCTAACTTTATATCATATGGTAAAATATTATTAGTGATAGATTTTAAAAGGAGATATTAATTATGATATTGCCATTAACATATCTTTCAATAGGTTTTTCAGGAAATATTTCGAGATTAGATTTTCCTTCAGATCAAAAAGAAAGGTTTCAGGCTATGGGCCTTATACCAGGAAAAACTATTACCTTAGCACATATATCACCATTTAATGATCCAATGGTTTATAAAATAGATGATAACAAACTTATGTTGAGAAGATCTGAAGCTGAAAGAATATATATAGATGTATCAGAAATAATATTAAATCTTTCTGATTGTACTACTGGTAATTATACTATATTATCGGTTAATTCTGGTAAATTATTAGAAAACTTTTTATCTTCTAATGGACTTTATAAAGGTTCTAAAATAGAAGTTATAAAAAATATTAATGGAAAAATAATTTTGAAAAATAATTCGTCTAAAATAACTATAAATAAAGGAAAAGCAAAAAAAATATTATGTAAGAAACTTTAAAAATTTGGAGGCTTTTTTATGATTAATTTTTCTGAAATTATTAATTTTGCCAAAAAAAATAAATCTTCTACTGTTGAAGATATAAAAAAACATTTTAATTTGAGCACTAGTGATATGAATATTATAATACCTTTTTTAATATCGAGAGGTTTAAGGTTTGAAGTTGTTAATAAGATAAATACAGATTGTTCTGGTTGTCCTGTATCAGGTTTTTGTAAAAAAAATCCTGTTCTTGGCGGTGACGGTTGTGATCAATGAAATTGCAATAATAGGTAATCCTAATGTTGGAAAAACTTCTTTATTCAATATTTTGACTGGAACAAAACAATATGTTGCAAATTGGCCTGGTGTAACTGTTGAAAAAAAAGTTGGAAGTTTTAAATATAATGATAAAAATTTTAGATTAGTTGATTTACCAGGTATATATACTTTATCTGCTCAAAGCGAAGATGAAAGAGTTGCAAGAGATTATTTTTTGAATGAAATTCCAAATTTTGTGATAGTAGTTGCAGATGCTTTGAATCTTGAGAGGTCTATGTATCTTCTAATACAAATAATGGAGATGGAAATACCAGTTATTTTAGCAATAAATTCTATCGATGAAGCTGAAGAAAAAGGAAAAATTATAAACCCAGAAATAATTTCTAAAACCTTAAACATACCTGTTATTTTAACCTCTGCAAAAAATCAAATTGGTATAGACAAACTCTTGAATGAAATAATAAAATTATCAAACAATACAAAAAACTTAAAATATTTTATAAAATATCCTGAAGAAATAAATGATTTTTTAGATTCTTTTATATCTGAATCTAAAAAATTTGATTCTTTAAAAAATTATAATAATAAATGGCTTGGAATAAATTTTTTAGAATTTGAAGAAAAGAACTTTGATTATCCTGAAAATCTTGTAAAAAAATTAAAATCTACTCATGATATGAAAGATTTAAAAGAATTATTTTTTAATTGGAAGTTTGGATTTATAAGAAATATTGTTGATTCTTCTGTAATTTCCAAAGGAAGAGATTGGTCTTTAAGAGATGTGTTAGATCATGTTTTAACTCATAAAGTATTAGGACTTTTGATATATATAATTGCTTTATTTATGGTCTTTTCATTAACTTTTAATATAGCAAGTCCACTCTCAGATCTTTTAGATATTGGTTTTTCAAGTCTAGGAAACTGGATTTCAAGTTTTATTAAAATACCTTGGTTGAATTCATTAATAGTAGATGGAATAATTGCTGGAGTTGGTGGTGTTCTTGTTTTCATACCGCAAATATTTGTTCTATTCTTTTTTATGGGTTTTTTAGAGGAATCTGGTTATTTACCAAGGGCAGCTTTTCTTGTAGATAAAATAGTCAGAAAATTTGGTCTTTCTGGAAGATCTTTTATGTCCATAATACTTGGTTTTGGTTGTAATGTACCAGCTATAATGTCTACAAAAACTGTTTCAAATAAAAAAGAAAGAATGGCTTTAATATTGAGTATACCATTTGCATCATGTTCTGCAAGATTACCTGTTTATATTCTTTTAATAAGTGCTTTTTTTAGTAAAAATTCAGCCACAATAATGTTGATAATATATTTATCTTCGATTTTATTAGTTTTATTATCGGCAAAACTTATACAAAAATTTATAACTCAAACGGAAAATATTCCATTCACAATTGAATTACCAAGATTTAGAATGCCAACTATTAAGAATTTATTATTTTATACTTGGAATAAAGGAAAACATTTTCTTGAGAAAGCTGGTGGAATAATATTAATTGCAACTATTTTAATATGGTTTTTATCTTATTTTCCAGCTTCAAATAATATCAATTCATCTTATGCAGCTCAAATAGGTAAATTTTTTGAACCTATAACATCTCATTTAGGATGGGATTGGCGAGTAAATACAGGATTAGTTTTTGGAGTTGCAGCTAAAGAAATCGTAGTTTCAAGTTATTCAACTTTATTTAATGCCTCTGGAGACTCTCTAATAATGAACTTAAGAAATTCTTTATCTCCTGCTTCAGCTATGGCTTTAATATTTTTTATACTTGGCTATGTACCATGTTTTGCAACATTGGGTATAATAAAAAGTGAAACAGGTAGTTGGAAATGGACTTTTTTCACATTTTTTTATACCACTTTAATAGCATATCTTCTAGCCAATATCGTTTATTATATTGGAGGTATGTTCTTATGAAAAATATATTTATAATATTATTATCTGTTATATCTTTTTCATTAACCGTTATATTTTTTTCTTATGATTTATTTTATTCTTTGACTCTTTTTATAATAGGATTAACATCTTTTTATGGACTTTTTAATAATAACCATATTTGGTATCATAAATCTGCTCATATAATAGTTGCATCTCTTATGGGAATTATTTTGTTTGTTTTTGATTTATTAAAATATCTTTCTAATTGGTTAGCATATGCTTTAGATCCAAACAATTTTCCAACCTATAATATAAGTATTTTTATTTTTGGAGTTATTTGCATATTATTATTTAGATATGAATTTAATTACTTAAAAAAGAAAAAATAAATTTTATAAAAAAGATACAATTAAAACTTGAATATATATTTTTTTTGTGATATAATAATCTTCGGATATACGCCTGTAGCTCAATTGGCAGAGCGACGGTCTCCAAAATCGTAGGTTGGGGGTTCGATTCCCTCCGGGCGTGCCAAAAAAAACCAGCTTTTAAGCTGGTTTTATTTTTATTTATTCATAGCATTTAACATCCATGCTGTTTTTTCATAATATGCTAAACTACCTGTTAATATATCTGCAGTAACTTCATCATTGTTTTCAGATGCTTTTTCTATAATATTTCTTATTTTATTTATAATGTATTCAAAATCTGAAATTATTACATCTATTACTTCTTTACCATTATAACCCTTACTCTCTATTTCTTTTATATTTGAGATCTCTAAATATTCACTATATTTAACCTTTGGTCTTTGTCCAAGTGTTAATATTCTTTCAGCAATTTCATCTATTTCTTCATTGACTTTATCATATATTTTTTCAACATTTTCATGTACAGTAAAAAATTCCTTTCCCTCTACATTCCAATGTAAATTATGAAGTTTACCATAAAAAACATTTAAATCCGCAAGATAATTATTCAATTCCTCTACTATTTCTTTAACATTTTTGATTCCCAAAAGCATTTAAATTCCTCCTTTATATTTCATATATATTTTTATATATCTTTTTCAAATTCATTTATATAATAACATACTTTTATTACTTTTTGAATTCATTTTTGTCTTTTTATTTACAAAAAAATTAAAAATACAAAAAAGGGTACTTCAAAAAACTTTATTTTAATCAATCAAAGTTATAAGTGCTTATAAGTAATATATATTAATTATTTTTAGTTTTCTTCATTTATCTTAATGAATTGTTATTTTAATTATTTTAAAATATAATGTAAAATATAAATGTTTATATGAAATTTTTTTCACGAAAATTTTTTCTCAGGGGAGGGAAAAATTATGGCTAAAATGGTTAGAAAAAATTATTTGATGGCACCTGGACCTACTCCAGTACCTGTAGATATTCTTTTAGAAGGAGCAAAAGATACTATACATCACAGAACACCTCAGTATCTTGAAATTCAAAAAAGAGCTCTCGATGGTTGTAAATATTTATTCCAAACAGAAAATCCAGTGTTCATACTTTCTTCATCAGGTTCAGGGGCTATGGAAACAGCTGTTGCAAACCTTATAAATCCTGGTGATAAAGCTATTTCTGTTAATTCTGGAAAATTTGGTGAAAGATGGGGAGATATTTGTAGAGCTTTTAAAGCGGATTTAAACGAAATAGTTTTAGAATGGGGTGATTTTGTAACTCCTGAAAAAATCAGAGAAGAATTAGAAAAAAATCCAGATACTAAAGCTGTTTTTACTACATTGAGTGAAACTTCTACAGGAACTGTACACCCAATAGAAGAAATAGCTAAAGTGGTAAAGGAATTTGATGCTGTTTTAGTTGTTGACTCAATTTCTGGATTACTAGCTCAACCTTTAAAAATGGATGAATGGGGAATAGATGTAGTTGTAACTGGAGTTCAAAAAGGATTTATGATGCCTCCTGGTATTGGATTGATATCTTTTAGTCCTAAAGCTCTTGAAATTGCAAAAAATTGTACAAATAATAGATATTACTTCGATATCAATTATTATTCAAAAAAATTCCCTGATTCTCCTTGGACACCACCTATAAACCTTGTCTATCAATTGGCAAAATCAGTTGAGATGTTAAAAGAAGAAACAATAGAAGGATTATGGGAAAGACATGAATTGATGGCAATTGCGACAAGAGCAGCTATGAAAGCTATGAATTTAGAGATTTTCGCAAAAAATCCTGGAAATGTTCTAACTTCAATAAAAGTTCCAGAAAATGTGGATGGTAAAAAAATAGTTAGTTTTCTAAGAGATTCATGGGGAGTTACGTTTGCTGGTGGTCAAGACACTTTAAAAGGAAAAATAATTAGAGTTGCTCATCTTGGTTATATGTCACAATTTGATGTAATTGTAGGTATATCAGCTCTTGAAATGGCTTTAACTAAATTTGGATATGATGTTGAATTGGGTTCAGGTGTAAAAGCTGCTGAAAAAGTATTCTTAGAGGCAGGTGTTTAATATGAGAATTCATTTAAATGATGGTATGGCTGAATCTGCTATAAAAAAATTTAATGATGAGTTACCTGAATTTACTATAACAAATAATCATTTAGAACCAGAAGAATTAAAAAATGAAGTAAAGAATATAGACATTCTTGTAGTTAGATCGGCTACTAAAGTTACAAGAGGAATAATAGAAGCTGGAAAAGATTCTTTAAAAATAATAGGTAGAGCTGGTATGGGTTTAGATAATATAGATCAGGTAGCTGCTAAAGAATTTGGAATTGAAGTTCTAAATACTCCAGGTCAAAATTCTTTGTCTGTAGCTGAATTAGTAGTTGGTATGATATTATCAATATATAGAAAATTAAATAGAGGTACAAATGGCATAAGAGAAGGTCTATGGGAAAAGAAGCTCTTAAAAGGCTTAGAACTTTCCAACAAAAATTTTGGAATAATTGGTTTTGGAAATATTGGGAAACATCTTTCAAAACTTGTATCTGGTTTTAATGATAAAGTTTTTGTTTACGATATTTATGAAATATCTGAAGAAGATAAAGATAATTATAATATTGAACAAGTAGATTTAGATTATATATTAAAAAATTGCGATATAATTTCATTACATATCCCTCATAATGAAAAAACTCATCATTTGATTTCTGATAAGGAATTAAATATGATGAAAAAAAGTGCCTTATTGATAAATTGTGCAAGAGGTGGAGTATTGGATGAAGAAGCTTTATTAAAAGCACTTGAAGATGAAAAAATTTTAGGTGCTGGATTGGACGTTTTTGAAAAAGAACCTGCCAAAGGAGAAATTTATACAAAACTTTTATCTTTTGACAATGTCGTAGCTACTCCTCATATTGGCGCTACAACGAAAGAAGCTCAATATAGAGTTGGAATAAATATGGTTGAAAGAATTGTTAATGCGACAAAAAAAATCCATTTTGAAAAATAAAAAATTGTGGTATAATAACTCTGGAATAGTTCCATATTTTAGGCAGGAGGTGCGTTTTAATGAAAGTATTTGTAGACAGAGATGCTTGCATCGGTTGTGGAGTTTGTGAAAACTTATGTCCAGACGTTTTCTCAATAACAGACGAAGGTAAAGCAGAAGCAATTGCTCCTGAAACAGATGCACCATGTACACAGGATGCTGCTGATTCTTGCCCTGTACAAGCAATTCAAGTAGAAGAATAATTATCTTTTATAAAAAAGTCGGGATTTATTCCCGACTTTTTTGCTATTTTTTTTAATTTTAAATTTTGAATTACTTTTTTATTAATGTATAATATTATTAAATATAGTTGATTTGAAAAAATCGGAGGGGTTTTTATGGAAGAAAGTTCTAAAGTATTTGTGGTTACCTCTGGTAAAGGTGGAGTTGGAAAAACCACAATTACAGCTAATATTGGGTCTTCACTTGCAAGCAAAGGTTATAATGTTTGCTTAATTGATGCCGATATAGGATTAAAAAATTTAGATCTTGTTTTAGGTCTTGAAAATAGAATTGTTTATACTATAATGGATGTCGTCAATGGTAATAAAAATGTATTAGATGTTCTTGTAAAACATAAGTATATGAAAAATTTGAGTTTATTAGCTTCTTCTCAAACAGCAAATAAAAATATGGTTACTCCCGCTGATATGAAAGAAATAATTGCTATTCTTTCAAAGCATTTTCATTATATAATAATAGACTCTCCAGCCGGTATAGAACAAGGTTTTTCAAATGCTATAATAGGAGCTCAACATGCTATAGTTGTAACAACACCAGATTTAACAGCTATCAGTGATGCAGATAGGGTTATTGGTCTTCTTGAAAATCATGGTTATACAGAAAAAAATATGTCCCTCATAGTAAATAGATTAAAACCCAAAATGGTTAAAAGAAATGATATGGTTTCAGCTGATGATATAAAAGAAGCACTTGCAATTGATATCTTAGGAATAATTCCTGATAGTGAAGATATAATAATATCTACAAATGAAGGAAAACCACTTTCTTTAGATGAAAATAGTAAGATGGCTTATGTTTTTGATAATATCACTGAAAGAATTTCCGGAAATTTTATTCCTGTAAATGAAGATATTAAAAAATTTTCTCAAAATTCGGAAGGCTTTTTTGGATTTTTCAACAAATTATGGAAAAGAGGTTGATTATTATGTGGCCTTTCTCAAAAAAACAAAAAAGTGGTAAAGTTGCTACTGATAGAATGAAAAAATTTGTTAGAAGTGGCAATCAAAATCCTCAGACTACAAGAGTTCATATAAAGAACGCATCTGAAGATGAAATTAATTCAGTTGTTAATTATATTAAAGATTTTGCATATAGAAATTTTTCTGTTGAAAAACAAAATGTAAAAGTTCATGTATCAAAAGAAGATAATGGATTTACAATAGTAGCAAGTATAGTTTATAAATGATAAGAATTTGATAAAATTCTAAAATTTTATTTTAAACATTATAAAGGCTACTTTCCGCTGAATTCAATATCCTTAGACATTATAATTTGTTTATAAAAGGTATCAAATCAGAAAATTAACAAACTCTCAATTTTCTTGAAAAGCAAAAGTATTGACAAAAGGTTTTTTATATGATATTATATACTTCGGAAATAGATGAAGCGGAGCGTAGCGCAGCCGGTAGCGCGCCGGTCTTGGGAACCGGAGGTCGCTGGTTCGATCCCAGTCGCTCCGACCATATATGCGGTAGTAGCTCAATTGGTAGAGTATCGGCCTTCCAAGCCGAGGGTTGCGAGTTCGACTCTCGTCTACCGCTCCAGCGCCCATAGCTCAACAGGATAGAGCACTGGATTTCTAATCCAGGGGTTGGGAGTTCGAGCCTCTCTGGGCGCGCCACTTCTTTATTTAAAGTTTTAGTGGCGCTTTTTTAATATTAATAATTGATGGTGGCTATAGTTCAGTTGGTAGAACGCAGGACTGTGACTCCTGATGTCGTGGGTTCGAGCCCCACTAGCCACCCCATAAAAATAGAAGACTTATCAGTCTTCTATTTTTTTATCTATTATTTTATATATATCAGCTAAACTAATACTTTTATTTTTGTATTTAATACATATTCCATCATAAAATATATTTTCATTTATAAGATCTTTATTTCTTTTTTTAAATCCAATAAATTGTGATTTCATAGATTTTGGTATTTTTAAATCATCCTTTAAATAAGTCAGTATATACCTATTTATATTTGTTCTAACAAGGTCTCCAAAACTTTTATGATAAGGTCCAGAGTAAACATTATTTATCTCTTTTCCATACAAACACAAGCCGAGTCTTATGACTTTTATATTTTCTTTCTCAATTTTAATAGTCATCTTCGAAGTTTTCTTTATAGCTTCTTCTAAACTTTCAGGATTATATTTATTATTTTTTTCATACTCTTCAAGTATACTCCCTTTTAAAACTACTGTTGGATGAATTCTTGCAAATTTTGCATTTGTTTTAGATAATATCTCAGCAGATTTTATTTCTTTTTCAAAAGTACTTTTTGGTAAGCCAGTCATTAAATGAAGCCCATACGAATAATTATTTTTATCTAATATATCAATAGCATTGAATATATCTTTTACATTATGGGATCTATTAGAATGTTTTAAAACATCGTCAAAAAATGATTGTACCCCTATTTCTATAACAGAAATTTTATAATCATTTAAAATTTTTATTTTTTCATAATTAATTTCTTCGGGGGATGTTGAAAATCTTATACCTTTTATTTCATTTTTCTTTATTTTTTCATCAGCCCAATCCAAATAATATTTCATTTCTTTTTCTTTCAATGCAGTAAAAGTAGAACCATAAAAAGCTATATAAATATTATTTTTTTCTGGAAAATATTGTTTATACTTATTATATTCTTCTTCTAATTTATGTCTTTCCGGAAATTCTTTAAGTCCAGTTGCAGCATATTCATTACAGAAAACACATTGTCTTTTACATCCTCCATGAGGTATAAATATTGGAATTATATATTCTTTTTTCATTTTTCACTCCTAAAACAAAGAAGATGAATCAAATTTCTTCATCTTCTTTTATTTTTTTTATAATATCTATATTTTCATCACTTTTATAAACATATACTTCAGTTCCCAAAGAAATTATAAAGTCTAATTCTTCAACATCAAAATTAAACATTCTTATACAACCATGAGAAATTCTTTTTCCTATTTCCCAAGGCTTTGTAGTTCCATGAATGCCATATTTTGGAACAGATAATTGAAGCCATCTACTTCCTATTCCATTTATAACTGATCCAGATTGTATTATTTCATCATTCCAATATAAAGGTGGTTCTTTTTCTTTATAAAAGATTTTATAATATCCTGGTGGAGTAGAATCCGATCTACCAACTGCAACTATATATGATTTTAATAATTCTTCTCTATAATAAAGATGTAGCATATTTTTTGATAAATCTATTTCTATGCGTAATGGACTTTCATAATAGTCTATATTACCTATTTTTAATATCTGCCCTATATATATTTTTGAAGGTTCTGTTATTCCATTTATACTCACTATATCACCAGGTGTAACTTCATATTTTTCAGCTATTTTATATATATTATCTCCGCTTTGAACAACATGATAATTGAATATATTTATCTTTTGTTTTGGTTTTAAATTATTTTCTGTTATTATAATATCTTTTATTTTTAATATTTTTACTTTTTTTGTGAAATAATAATTATTCTTGGTTTTAAATTCAAAATAAAAATTATGTATTCCATCTTCTATAAAATTTAGATGATTTAAAAATATTTTTTCATCTTTAGTATAAAAATTCTCACCTGTTATTTGATTTAAATTTATTCTATCACTTTTATTTATTCCTAAATAATAATTACTTCCATTTTCACTTTTAGATGTAGTTATATCTATATCAGCAAATAAGGAATAGTCTCTTTTATTAAGCAAATCAGGGAAATATGCATATCTTTTATTTTCTGCTATATCATGAGCATAGATATAGAAACTTAAATCAACTGCAGGATATTTTGAAAAATTTAAATATATCTCATAATTTCCAGAATTTTTTTTATTAACTTCTATCAATCTTCTAATCCCACCATACTCTATATATACTTTTGGTATATCAATATGAACAAAATTAGCATTCAAAGACAATGTAACGATTCTCTCTTTTTCATCATAATTTTTTATATACAATGAAAAATTATTTGCTAATAAAAAATTAAAACTTAATAGTAGAGAAATTATGAGAATTATTTTTTTCATATTTCACCTCTATTTTATATTTAAAGCTCTTTCTAATCTTTTTATAACTTCTTCTTTTCCCAAAATAGCTATTGTTTCATATAAACCTGGAGTTACAAGTTTTCCAAGTAATGCTCCTCTAATAGATTGGAATGTATTTTTCTTCCCTGTTATTTTTTCTTCTGCAATTTTTTGAAGTGTTTTACCTGCACCATCAATAGAAAAGTCTTCGGCTTTTTTTATAATTTCTATGGATTTCTGCATGAGTGATTTAAACCATTCTTTTTCCACAAATTTTTTTATATATATTTCTTCATATTCAAAATCATCTCTAAAATAATTTTCAATAAATTCGAACAATTGTTTTAATGTACTAACTTTACTTTTAGATATAGAAATAGTCTTTATTACAAGCTTTTCATCAGCCTTTATTTCTATATCATTGTAATTACACCAATTCATAAAAAATTGATATATTTTTTCATCTTCCTCATTTCTTAGATGTTCTTCATCGATCCATAACAATTTTTTGTAATCAAAAACAGCAGATCTTGGAGAAACATCATTTATATTAAAATCTTCAATTTTTTCTTTAAAATTATATATCTGATTTT
Source organism: Oceanotoga teriensis (assembly GCF_003148465.1). NCBI lineage: Bacteria > Thermotogati > Thermotogota > Thermotogae > Petrotogales > Petrotogaceae > Oceanotoga > Oceanotoga teriensis. The sequence continues at coordinate 26,467 of NZ_QGGI01000011.1, read as the reverse complement.
CAGCATTCCAACCAAGAACACTTAAATAATTCATCAACGCATGCGGCAAATATCCTTCTTTTCTAAAATATGTGACTGCTGTACCACCATGCCTTTTTGATAATGGTGTTTTATCTTCACCAAGTATTAAAGACAAATGTCCAAATTCAGGAGATTTGACTCCAAGAGCATTGTATAACATTATTTGTTTTGGAGTATTAGATATATGATCTTCTCCTCTTATAACATGAGTTATTTTCATCAAATAATCATCTATAACTACCGTAAACTGATATACAGGAACTCCATTAGATCTCAATATAACAAAGTCATCAAAAATATTAGAATCAAATTCTAATTCACCTTTTATCATATCTGTAAATTTTATTTTTTGATTTTTTGGAACTTTAAAATTAACTGTTATACTTTTATCTTTGTATTTTTCTGGATATTCATAACTTTTATATATTATATTTTCTTGATTTTCATCATAAACGGCATAATAAGCTTTCTTTTCTTCTAAAAGTTTTAAAATATATTTTTTATATATTTCATATCTTTCTGTTTGTCTATATGGACCATATTCTCCAACTTTGTCAGGGCCTTCATCATAATCAAGACCTGCCCATTTCATTTCTTCCAATATCATATCTTCATACTCTTTTTTAGATCTTTCTGTATCGGTATCCTCTATTCTCAATATGAATTTCCCATTATTTTTCTTAGCAAAATACCAATTGAAAAGAGCTGTTCTCAACCCACCAACATGCAAATATCCTGTTGGGCTGGGAGCAAATCGTACTCTTATCATAAGTTGACATCTCCTCTTAAATTATTTATATGTTGAGATAATTCTTCTATATTATAAGCTTGATATAATTCTACCATTTTTCTATTATCTAAATATTTATCCTCTATTAACGTCTTAGTCACCGTATCAGTCCATCCACCTGTTCCTCTCATTAATATGATAGGTTTTTTATATGCATAAGCTCCAAGTATTTCTAAAGCTGTTCCAACTTGTCCACCAACACTTATAACAATATCAACAGATTTTAATAAAACAAAAGATCTCATAGAAAAATCGAGACCTGTTTTTATGGTTGTATTTAAATATTTATTTCCTTCTTCATCCCACGGAAGAATTCCTACAACATTAGCATTATTTTTATAAGCTGATTCACAAACAAAATCCATTATTCCGTCTCTTCCACCAGTTAATAAAGTGTCTCCATTTTCAGCAATAAGTTTTCCAATTTCAAAACATATGTTCTTTAAAGATTTTACTGGTTCTAAATTTTTATCCCCAGAATATCCTATAACTCCTATATTCATTAAATCACCTCAATATCCAAGATAATTATCTTTTACTTCCTTTAACTCTAAAACTTCTTGTGGTATTCCATGTGCAATTATATTACCCTTATGTACAACATATAAATCATCTACAACTTGAGCAATTTCATCAACATTATGATCTGTTACTATTACAGATATTCCATCTTTTGATAATTTTTTTATTATAGTTTGAATATCTTTAACAGTAATTGGATCTATTCCAACAAATGGTTCATCAAGCATTATAACTTTTGGATTTATTAACAGAGTTCTTGCAAATTCCAATCTTCTTTTTTCTCCACCAGATAATGAATCAGCATATTGAGTTAATAAATCTTGTATTCCAAAATCTTCTGATATTTTTTTTATTTTTTCATCTTTATTTTCTATTTTTAAAAGATCTGCAATCATGTATAAATTATCTTTAACAGTAGAATTTTTAAAAACAGAAGGCTCCTGAGGTAAATAAGCCATTCCCTTAAGAGCTCTTCTGTGTATTGGTAAATGAGTAAGTTTTTCACCATCAAGGTATACATCACCTTTATTTGGTATAACTAATCCTAATATACTTTTAAAAAGAGTGCTTTTACCTGCACCATTAGGTCCAAGTATCCCTGTTATTTTTCCTCTTTCAGCATAAAAATTAACATTTTTAAGCACTTCTTTTCTTCCATATTTTTTGTATATTCCTATACATTCCACTAAATTATTCATTATTTATTATTTACATATTCTATAACTTTTTCAGTTATATCGATTTTTTCACTTGCATATATTACACCCTGATCATATAATACTATATCAAAACCATTTTCTTTGCCATATTGAGCTGCAATATCTCTTATTTCTTGTAATAATTTATTTGTTTTATTTCCATATTCTTCTTGAATAGTTGACTGATATTGATTTACTTTTACTTGTAAATCTTGAGCTCTTCTTTGAAGTTCTTGTTGAGAAGGATTTGTTGCTTGAAAATTTTTAAATTCTTCTTCCATTTTACTTATTTTATTTTGATAAAAATCAAAATCATTTTTATAATCTTCTTGTAAACTTTTCCACTTAGTTGTATTTTCGGTTAAAACCTGAAAATCCACATAACCAATTTTTAAACTTTCTAAATTTGCAGCAAAACTAAGAGAAAATAAAGCCATCAACAATGAAAATAAAACTACCACTTTTTTATTCACAAAAACACCTCCAAAAATTTTTAATCATACAAATTATTATACTTTAAATATGATTTTTTTTCAATTTTATAATTTTAATCTTAATTAATACTTAATCAAGACATTTTTTAAAATAAAAAACTTATAATAATTTAAACTTTTTTATTAATAATCATATAATATTTTATTTTACTAATATTTGTTTTTTTGATAAATTCATTTAACAATCAATTGATATAATTATTTTGTATATGTAAGTAACCCCCTATTCAAAATGAATAGATCCCCCACCCTTATAACGGAGCTTTATTAGCTCCGTTTTTTTGTATTTAATTTTAATTTTTTTATGATAAAATTGTTTTAAATAAAGCTTAATGTGAGGGGGGGTATTATGAAATTAGATGAAAATATAATAAACATTTTAAAAACAGATGAACCAAGTATACAAGAATTAAGAAAAACAGCTAAAAACTTAAACATAAGACTAAGAAGATCCATGAAAAAAAGAGATATATTGAAAGAAATAAAGAAAAAATTACTTGAATTAGATACTCAAGGATTGTTAGAAAATAAAAGTTCTAATAATAAAAAAACAGAAAGGAAGAATACCAAAAAAATGTATTTAGAGCCAAAAGAGCTTAAAAAAACTTATAAAAAAAACAAACTTGAAATTTTACCTGTAAACTATGAATGGATTTATATATTTTGGGACTTTGATGAAAAAACAAAAAAACTTTTAAATAATGATAAAATAAAAAATAATGTTATTTTACGTTTTTGTGATGAAAACGATTTTAGAATCTTTGAAACACATATAAATATATCTAATATGAATAATTATTATTTTAATTTAAATGATAGTAATAAAAATTATTATGCTCGTATTGGATATTTAAAAGATGATGGGATTTTTAAAGAAATTATGAAATCTAAAAATATTTTTATTCCTTCTAAAAATCCTAGTATAAAAGAAAATGAAGAATGGTTCAATATAAAAAAACAGAAAATAATATCTAAACCTGTTAAATTAAATACCTATATAAAACCAATTGAAGAAATAAAAGGTAATTCTTTTGGTAATTATAGTTTAAGTTCTTAAAAAGGGGGGATTAATATGAGAAAGGGCAAATTTCTTTTCATACTTCATTCTCATTTGCCATATGTTAGACATCCTAATTATGACTTTTTTATGGAAGAAAATTGGTTATTTGAAGCAATTACAGAAACATATTTACCTCTCTTAGATGTATTTAATAGACTTGAAAAAGATAATATTCCTTTTAATTTAACTATAAGTTTTACACCTACTCTGATGGAAATGTTAACTACAGAAGATTTGCAAGTTAAATATGAAAAACATTTGAGAGCTATGATAACTTTATCTGAATTAGAAATTGAAAAAACTAAGGAAGAAGATCCAAGAAAATATAAAATGGCAAAATTCTATAACTCTTATTTAGAAAGGATTTTATTCTTATTCTCCGACCAATACAGTCATAATATCTTAAAAGGCTTCAAGGAATTTCAAGATAAAGGTTACATTGAAGTGGTAACATGTAATGGAACACATGGATTTCTTCCTTTCATGATGAATCATCCTGCTGCCATTAGAGCTCAACTAATAACTGCTAAAAATACTTATTACAAAAATTTTAATAAAAACCCTGAAGGTATATGGCTTGCTGAATGCGGATATACACCAGATCTCGATAAATATTTAAATGAATTTAATTTTAATTATTTTTTTGTAGATTCTCACGCTTTTTGGTATGGAAGTTCTCCTGCTAAATATAGTGTTTATAGACCTATAATAACAAAAAATAAAGTTTTTGCTTTTTCAAGAGATCCTGAATCTTCAGAACAAGTTTGGAGTTCTGATATAGGTTATCCTGGTGATTCAAGATATAGAGAATTTTACAGAGATATTGGTTTTGATAGAAGTTTAGAATACATAAAACCATTTATTGATCCGAGTGGCATGAGGATCAACACTGGAATAAAATATCATAAAATAACTGATAAAAAGTTACCTCTAGAACTAAAAGAACTTTATGATATTGATGAAGCTTTTATAGCTGTTTCAGAACATGCAAAAGATTTTATATCAAAAAAAAGATCTCAAATTAAAAGATTAATCTCTATGATGCCCGACTTAGAACCTATAATAGTTGCTCCTTTTGATACTGAATTATTTGGTCATTGGTGGTTTGAAGGACCTTATTTTATTGAAAATTTTTTCAGAGAACTTCAAAAAAATGATGAAATAGAATCTTCAACACCTTCTAAAATAATAGAAAGTCTCGAAGAAGTACAGATGTTAACTCCAGGTGCTTCTACTTGGGGAGCAAAAGGATTCAATGATGTATGGTTGAACAAATCTAACGATTGGGTTTATAAACATTTATCTGAAATGTCTGATATTATGGTCAAAACATCAAAATATGATGATAAAGATCCTACTTTGATAAGGATTTTAAATCAAATGGCTAAAGAATTATTGCTTGCTCAAGCTTCTGACTGGGCATTTATAATGACAACTGGAACAACTGTAGAATATGCAGTTAAAAGAACAAAAGAACATATAAATAGATTTTTTGAACTTTTTTATATGTTTGATAATAAAATCGATGAAAAAAGATTAAAAGAAATAGAATGGCTTGATAAAATATTTGATGATTTGGATTATAAAATATTTAGAAATAATTGTTAAGATTATTATTTTTTTCACATATACTTACATCTCTTTGAAAGGAGGGCATTATTGTGCCAGAAAAGTATTTCGAAGTTAGATGGCATGGTAGAGCTGGTCAGGGTGCAAAAAGTGCTTCACAATTTTTAGCCGAAGCCGCTCTAGATGCTGGAAAATATTCAACTTCATTCCCTGAATACGGTGCCGAAAGATCAGGAGCTCCTATGAAAGCTTTTAACAGGATCTCAGAAGTACCCGTAAGAGTAAGAAGCAACGTAGAATTCCCAGATATCGTTGTTGTTATTGATGATACACTTCTTGGAAACCCAGATATTACTTCAGGTTTAGCAGAAGAGAATTATTTGGTGGTTAACACTATAAAATCTCCAGAAGAAGTTAGTAAAATAACAGGTTTTAATGGTAAAATAGCAACTATCGCTGGAACTGATATCGCTTTAGAAGAAATAAAAAGAGGTATCCCAAATACAGTCATGATTGGAACTTTAATAAAATTAACAGATATAGTTCCTATGGATTCTGTAAAACAAAAAGTTACCGCTGCATTTTCACATAAATTCTCTCAAGCTATAGTTGACGCTAATTTGAGAGCACTCGACAGAGGATTTGCGGAGGTGAACATCAATGGCTAATGAAAAATGGAATGAACTTCCTATAGGTGGTATCGTTGATAAACCAGCTACAGCAAGACAGTATGAAACTGGTAAATGGAGAGTAATGAGACCTATAGTCGATAAAGATAAATGTATAAATTGTATGCAATGTTGGTTATATTGTCCAGATATGGCAATAACAGGACAATTAACAGAAGATGGCAAAAAGACAGAAATGACTGGTATTGATATGACATATTGTAAAGGCTGTGGTACTTGTGCAGCTATTTGTCCTGTAAAGGCAATTGAAATGAAACCAGAATCAGAATTTTTGAAGTAAAGGAGGTATATCTTAATGCCAAATAAATTAGCCGTTACTGGCGCTAAAGCAGTAGCAATAGCTATGAAACAGATAAACCCAGATGTTGTTGCTGCATATCCAATAACACCACAGACTCCAATAGTTCAATATTATGCAGATTTCGTTGCAGATGGTTTAGTAGATACAGTTATGGTGCCTGTTGAATCAGAACATTCGGCAATGAGTGCTGTAGTTGGTTCTGCTGCTGCTGGAGCTAGAACAATGACAGCTACTGCTGCTAATGGTTTAGCTCTTATGACTGAAATAGTTTATATAGCTGCTTCTTATAGATTACCTGTAGTAATGCCTATAGTTAATAGAGCATTATCAGGACCTATTAATATTCATTGTGATCATTCTGATGCTATGTTAGTAAGAGATTCAGGTTGGTTACAATTATTCTGTGAAGATCATCAGGAAGCTTATGATATGACATTAATTGCAACAAAGATATCAGAAAAAGATGATGTTTTACTTCCTACAATGGTTAACCTTGATGGATTCATAACATCACATGGTGTTGATATATTTGAACCTTTAGATGATGGAATAGTTAAAGACTTTGTTGGTAAATGGGAACCAAAGTATCCATTACTAAACATAGAAAAACCAGTAACTTTAGGTTCTTTAGACTTATTTGACTATTATTATGAACATCATATGCAACAAGAAGCTGCTATGAAAAAAGCATATGAATTATTGCCAGAAGTATTTGAAGAATTTGAAAAAATCTCAGGAAGAAAATATGATTTCTTAGATTTATATAAAATGGAAGATGCTGAATATGTTATGGTAGTATTGAATTCTACAGCATCAACAGCTAAATATGTTGTTGATGAATTAAGAGATAAGGGAATAAAAGCAGGATTGTTGAAACCTTGGGTTTTCACACCATTCCCTAAAAAAGAAATAAAAGAAGCTCTTAATGGTAAAAAAGCCGTTGTTGTTTTAGATAGAGCTATGTCTTTCGGTAAAGAAGCTCCTCTTTATTCACTTGTAAAATCAGCTCTTTATGATGCTGAACAAAAGCCAAAGATGGGGTCATATATTTACGGTCTTGGTGGTAGAGATGTTACAACTCATCAGCTTCATGATGCATTTGAAGATGCTATAAATGATAAGCTCGAATTGAATGAACAGAAATACCTCGGACTAAGAGACTAATTTGGAGGTGAATTTTGTGCCATTAAATATTAAACAATTGGTAGATTATGTTGATAAAAATGATTGGCCTTTTACCCAAGGACACAGATTATGTCCTGGTTGTAATGCGCCAATGGTAGCTAAATGGGCTACTTTAACAGCAAAAGCTTTAGGTTATGAGCCAGTAGTAGGTGCTGCAACAGGTTGTTTAGAAGTTTCTACAACAATTTATCCTTTTACAGCATGGAATGTGCCTTATATTCATAATGCTTTTGAAAATGTTGCTGCTACAATAACTGGTGCTGAAGCAGCTTATAGATCTTTAGTTAATAGAGGAAAAGTTGATAATAAAAAAGTTAAATTTATTGCTTTTGCAGGTGATGGTGGAACTTATGATATAGGTCTTCAAGCTCTTTCTGGAGCAATTGAAAGAGGTCATGACTTCGTATATGTATTATATGATAATGAAGGCTATATGAACACTGGTAACCAAAGATCAGGTTCTACTCCAACTGGTGCTGACTCAACAACAGAACCTGTTGGTAAAGCAAAAGCTGGAAAACTCCAGTTCAAAAAATCAATAGTTGATATAATAGCAGGTCATGAAGGAGTTTATGCAGCAACTGCATCAACTTCAGAACCAATGGATTTCATGAAAAAGATGGAAAAGGCTTTAGAATTTGAAGGTCCTGCTTTTATAGCTGTTTTAGCTCCTTGTGTTAGATTCTGGAGAATACCTGAATCTTCAGGTCCAGAGATGACTAAATTGGCTGTTGAAACAAAATATTGGCCACTTTGGGAATATTTCATGGGAGAATATAAAGTAACTAAAAAACCAAGAAACTTCAAACCAGTATCAGATTATGTTACTAAGCTTGGAAGATTCAACAAACTTCTAAAGAGAGATGACTCTGCTGAAGTTATTGAAGAAATGCAAAAATATGTAAATGCTAAATGGGATAGATTATTGGCATTAGAAGAAATATCAAAAGATAAACCATTAAGAACAAAAATATAAATTAAATATCTTTTATTTTTAATAAGCGGGGAATTTCCCCGCTTTTTTAACATAATTTAAGGTTTTATGTGATAAAATATAAAAGATCTAATAATATATTTTGTATGGGAGGAGTAATAAATGAATAAGTGGTTTATTAAACATGAGAAAGCGATCTCATTTGTAATAGCGGCTTTGTTTATAGTCGGTATCATATGGTGGTCAGTTGCAGCTTATTTGTCATCTTCTAATCAGGCGGCAGCATTGAATACTCAAAATGAGCCTGTAAAAGATAATGCTGTATTGTTATTAACTTTGAATGGTGAAGAACTGAATTATCCATATTGGGTTATGAATACCGAATTAGATACACAATATCAAGGAATGTTGCAACAGTACAAACAATATTATAATAGAGAAATAGACCCTATATTTGATTCTTTATCATTAAAAGTTTCAATAGCAAATCAGCTTTTTGATTTGAAGGTTATGAATTATTATGCTGAACAAAACGAATTAGTTCCTACTGACAAAGAATTAAAAGATAGTTTAAGTATTAAAGTCAAAGAACAATTAGATCAATTAAAAGCTAATCCAGATCAATGGGAACAAATAAAAAATGCTTATGGAAGCGAAAAGCAGATAGAATCAATACTCACAAATTCTATTGGTTCTTCAATAAAACAAGATACAATTTTTGATAATGTAAAAAACGACGTTGCTAAAGTTAGTAGAGATGAAGGACTTAAGTATATAGAAGAAAATTTTGATTCTATAAAAAAAGATTATGAACAAGTAAAAGCACAGCATATATTGATTACAGATGAAGCAACTGCTAACGATGTATATAAAATGCTAAAAGATGATGAAATATCTTTCAAAGATGCTGCTGCAAAATATTCAACAGATACAGCAAATGCAACATCTTCTGGTGATTTAGGTTGGTTTGGTAGAGGAAAAATGGTAAAGGAATTTGAAGATGCAGCCTTTAATGGAAATGTAAACGAATTAATAGGACCTGTAAAAACTCAATTCGGATATCATATAATAAATGTTCAAGATAAAAAAGTATTCAATGAACCTAAAGATGTTTTTAACTTTGGTGATATTTATTCTGAAATAGAAAATAAAGTTTCAAATGAAAAGTTTAAAAATTGGTTAGTTTCTTATAAAGAAGAAATGAAATTTGGAAAGAAATATATGGATGAAAAACTACAATTCGCAGAAGATTTCAACAATAACTTAGAAAATTTAGATGAATTAGAAAAATTAGAAAATGAACTTTCATTAATAGCTTTTTATGAAGATGGTCAAGTTTCAGCAGAGGCTGACACAGATTATTTAGCTGTATACTCTAATGTAACTGCTTCATTAAAAAATATTTATAATACAAGATTAGACAGTTTGACTAAATTTATAAGTTTTCAAGGTAAATTAGATGAAGAAGTACAAAAGTTATCTGATGAAGAAATACAAGAAAAAATCACTGAAATAGACAAAAAAATGAATGAAGAAAATGCAGATACTTCAAGTTTAATAGACGAAAAATTTAAGTATTCAGATGTTTTAGATTATAGAACTGCTGAAAAAGATTTAAAAGGATATGGTATAGAATCCGTTGAAAAAGCTAAAGAATATAAGACAAATTTAGAAAATAAATTAAATATAGTTTCAGAAAGAAGATCAAAATTATTAGCTGAACTTTTCTATGAATATCCATCATCAACAAGAATTGTACAAGATTATTATAAAGAAAATCCATCTGATCCAAAAGTAAAAATTGCATATTCAAAACTACAAATAGAACAGCTTAAAATGTATTCTAATTATCTCGGTGGAGGTTCTGTATTAAGTATGTATTTACAACAACCTATAAGGGAAATAATGTTGAATATAGCTTCTGTAATATCAACCGAAGAAAGTACAAATACGAAATTAGATGCACTCGAAGTTGGAATGGATTTATCTGATGTTCTTGAAGATGAAAATATGAAATTATCTTATTTAAAACAAATAAAAGAAATAGACTCTACTTATTATAAAGACATAGATAAAATGATAGAAGAAATAGAAACAAACCTTTCTTCTGAAGCAACACCTTTAAATGAAGAGCCTTTATCTGTAAATTAAAAACAGATTAAAATGAAAAGAAATAAAAAAACCGGGCTTAAAGCCCGGTTTGATTTCTCTAAAAAAGAAAATGGCTGGGACGGCAGGATTCGAACCTACGAATAACGGAGTCAAAGTCCGCCGCCTTACCGCTTGGCCACGTCCCAGCATCTAATTCCGTAAATTATTATAACATAGAAATTGGACTTTGTCAACAAGAAGGAGGATGTTTTTTATGAAAATTTCCCTAACAGATGTTAACAATGGAGATATATATGAAGTAGAAAAGGGAACTTCATTTTATGAATTAAAACAAGAGTTTGAAAAACATTATAATAAAAAAGTTTACGGTGTAAAAATAAATAATAATATCAAAGAATTATTTAAAAAAGTTGAACATTCAGGAAATATAAAATTCTTAGATTTAAGTGATCCAGATGGTGTAAGAATATATAGAAGAGGTATATTATTTTTAATTTATATGGCTTTAAAAGATATAAATCCAAATGATAAATTTTATGTCAATAATTCTATAGGACCTGGTCTTTACTGTGAATTCGATTCGGGTATACCAAGTCAAGAGTATTTAGATAAAATAGTGGAAAGAATGAAAGAATTGGTTAAAAAAAATCTTGTCTTTGAAAAACTTACAAAAGATAAACAATATGTAATAAATTTATTTAAGCAAGATAATCAAGAAGATAAAGCTAATTTATTCAAATATAGAAAAAAATCTACTGTAAACTTTTATAAGGCTAATGGATACTTTAATTATTTTTATGGATATATGCCTTACTCTACAGGAGAATTAGAAAAATTTGAAATTAAAAAAATTGAAAATGGTTTTGTTATGATTTCACCAAATGAATCTTCGCCAGATAAAATCCCTGAATATAAACATTTTGCCAAGTTATCGGCAACTTTTAATGAATATAATGAATGGCTCAAAATAATGGATATAAGAACTGTTGGCGATTTAAATGAACTTATAGTGGGTGGAAAACATAATGTCTGTGAATTAATAAGAATTTCTGAAGCTTTGCATGAAAAAAAATATTCTCAGATCGCTGATGAATTTATAAAAAGAAAAAATTCTAAACTATTATTGATCGCTGGGCCATCGTCATCAGGAAAAACTACTTCTGCTAAAAGAATAGCCATTCAATTAAAAGTAAACGGTTTAAGACCCGTTCAAATATCTTTAGATGATTATTTTGTTGATAGATCTCTAACTCCTCGTGATGAAAATGGAAATTATGATTTTGAATCAATTTTTTCACTCGATTTAGATTTATTAAATAAAACAATGAAAGACTTAATAGAAGGAAAAGAAGTTGAAATTCCAAAGTTTAATTTTATAAACGGTAAAAGAGAATGGATTGGAAAGAAATTAAAAATTGAAAAAGATCAACCAATAATAATAGAAGGAATACATGGACTAAATGAAACTTTAACTTCTGATATTCCAAGAGATCAAAAATTCAAAGTTTATGTGAGTGCATTAACTCAGATGAATCTCGATAGTGTTAATAGAATTCCTACAACTGATACAAGAATTATAAGACGTATTGTAAGAGATTTTAATTCTAGAGGTCATAATGCTTTAGATACTTTAAAGATGTGGGCATCAGTTAGAAGAGGAGAGGAAAGAAATATTTTTCCTTATCAAGAAGAAGCTGATATAATGTTTAATTCACATTTAGTTTATGAATTATCTGTATTAAAATTATTTGCAGAACCCCTTTTGTTGAATATATGTGCAGATAATGAAGAGTATCCAGAAGCTAAAAGATTATTGAGATTTTTAGATTATTTTATGCCTATAACTGAATTAGAAGAAATTCCAAGAACCTCTGTAATTAGAGAGTTTATAGGGAGAAGTTCTTTTGATTATTAAAAAAATGTTCAGCCTATATTGAAGGCTGAACATTTTTTATCATTAAAATTAACCTTTGACAGAACCTTGAGTTAATCCTCCAACTATCCATTTCTGCATAGTAAGGAAAATTATTACCATAGGAAGTGCTCCAATTAAAGCTGCTGCAGTGAATAATCCCCATTGAGTTTCAAATGGTCCTTGAGAAAATGTTTGTAATCCAACAGCATATGTGTAATTCGCTTCACTTTGAAGAACTATTTTTGCAATAACAAATTCATTGAATGTATTCATAAAAGTCATTATCGTTATTACAGCTATTATGGGTAATGATAAAGGTAACACTATTTTCCAAAATGTTTGAAAACGTGTAGCTCCATCTATCATAGCTGATTCTTCAAGTGAATCTGGTATAGTATCATAATAACCCTTAAAAAGCCACATATTATAAGCAACGTTTCCCATGTATGCAAATATTAAACCGCCAAGACTATCTAATCCAATTAAAGGTATATAATCTCCCATAAAATTCAAAATTCCATATATAGCAATCATAAACATTACAGTTGGGAACATCTGTATTATCATTAAAAAATAAAGTCCACTCTTTCTTCCAAAGAATCTCATTCTTGAAAATGGATATGCTGCCAAAGAAGTTACTAAAACCGTAAAAATAGATGATAATCCAGCAACAATAAAAGAATTAAACAACCATTTTAAAAAAGGTTTTCTTATTTTCTTCTCCCAATTTTGTTGTAAATAATATAAATTTTTATCTATTTTTTTCATTTTTGTCTTTAATTCTGAATATTCTGTATTATCTGCTAAATCATTTACAATTCTTGATGCTCTTGAAATATCAGCTTTTACTGCGCTATAATCTCTTTCATACATCATATTTATATTTTCAAGATATTTTATAGATGAAATATTACCGCCATAATTTAAGTTTAGAAAACTTTCAAGATTGGCATCATAAACTGATATCTCATCTTCCATATTTTCTATTATTTTATTCAAAGCATCTTTTCCCATTATATATTTATTATAAGATTCTTTAAACTTTGTATCCCATTCTAAAATAGCATATCTATTATATTCTGGTTTATAAAATGAATAATAATTAGTTCCTATAAAATCAGAATATAATTTTGTTTCTTCTATATTTTTTATTTGTTGTTCTGCATAATTTTTATAAAATATTAATTTCGAAAGATTTTTACTTTTATTTATAATTTCTAATTTATCTTGATTTTCTTCATTTAAAACTTTTAGATTTTCTACAAAATTATCTCTATCTTTATTTAAAATTTGAATTTCATCTTGATAATTCAATAAATTTGTATAATATTCATTATATTTTTCAGATATTTCTACTATTTCATCTATTGATACTGATAATTTAATAGTAATACTTTTTAAAGCTTGATAAGATGATAAAACACTTTTATCATCCTTTAAAGCATAAATTTTGGTAAAATTTTCATTCAAAAAATTATAAACTTCTTCAAAATTTTTAAGTGTTTCATTAAACCCATTTAATTTAAATCTATCTATACTTTTCACATTATTATAAGTTTTATTCATATTATTTGAAAAAGCTTTTACTGATTCATAAAATTTTATATCTTCTCCAAAAAGAGGTTCTTTTCCTTCTATTTTTGTAAAGTCTAAATCTTTTATTAAATTATAAGAAGCCATAATTTTTTTACTTTCTGGTATATATTGATCTGATATTGCTATTAATTTAGTTAAATATTCTTTGGCATTGTTATCCATAATACTTATTTTAGATTCCAAATCTTGTATTTTAGTTTCAATGTTGTTTATATTATTTTCAATTTTTTCTTTTTGTATAACTAAATCAGAATAATTATTCTCTAGACTCTGTTCTATGCTCTTATTTAAGTTTTCTTCATCAATTTCTAATGATTTCCACATATCTTCTAAATTGAATATTTTATCTGCAAAAGTATCGATAGTTTCATCTTCTTTTACCCATTTTTTATAAGTTCTTATTTTCCATAATGTTGTTTTAAGTGGAATTTTATAAATAGTATCAATAGTTTCATTTATATAATCAATATTACTTTCATTTTTTATCTTTAATAATTCTAAAGTTATATTTTGTCTTTCATTTAAAAAAATACTTAAATTTTTTTCATATTTATCATAATTTAAATTGAGTTCTTTATTTAAACTTTCTAATTCCTTTTTAAATATATTAAAGTCTTTATTTTTTAATTCATTCGAATCCGAAATTATTTTTGATTTATATTTTTCATCATATAATTTAAAAATATCTTGATATATATTTAAATTTTCTTCCATTTCATTTCTTGTATCATTGAAATATATCCTTAGTTCATTCAATAATTCTTCACTTTCTTTTTGGGCTTCTTCCACAGAATATTCAGAATAATCTCCTATATATCCCGAAACTTGATTTAAACTTTTAACAATTTCTGGTACATTTTTTTTGGGAAAAAGAAGTTCCTTATAGTTATTTGCTGTAACTCTATCAGAAAAAAGTTTAGGAGAAAAAGCTGCATTATCCCTTCTTATAGAAGTAGAAATAACCCATATTAAAGGAAATAATATGATAAAAGTGAGTAATATCAATACAATATGTCTTATCAAATAATTTTTTCTTTCTATTTTAGCCATTATCTACTCACCTCTTCAAAAGAACCTGAAAATTTAAAGTTAAAATAGCTCAATATAGCAATTATTGCAAATATTAATACAGAGATCGCAGCTGCAAATCCGAAATCTTGTCCTCTTGATCCTTCAAATGCTAACTTATAAGTAAATGAAATCAATATATCAGTAGCTCCAGCTGGAGTAGATGTTCCAGGTATTGCAGGTCCTCCATTGGTTAAAAGATATATATTAGTAAAATTATTGAAATTGAAAGCAAAAGACATTACCAATAATGGCGCAACAGATACCATTAATAATGGTAAAGTTATTTTTTTAAACTGTTTCCATCTTGATGCCCCATCTATCGAAGCCGCTTCATATAATTCTGATGGTATACTCTGTAAAGACCCCAAAGTAACTGTCATCATATAAGGAAATCCTAACCATGTATTTACTATTATTACTGAAACTTTAGCCCAGAATGGATTATCTAACCATGCAAGACTTTCTGCTCCAAAACTACTTAAAACAAATCTATTTAAAATTCCATATGTTTGATTAAAAAAACCATTTTTCCAAACTAAAACAGATATGAAAGCTGGAATAGCCCATGGAATTATCAAAAGAGTTCTATAAATTAATCTTCCCTTTAATCCTGAATCATTCAAAAATACTGCAAAAAATAATCCTATTATAAAACTCAATATCACACTTAAAGCAGCATAAGTGAAAGTCCATCCAAATATTTGAAAAAATGGTTTAGATATCCTACTATCATTTATAATTTTTGTATAATTCTTTGTTCCTATATTTTGTTGATATCCTATTAAACGTTGTAATTGACCATTCTCATTATAATCAAGAAAGAAACCATCTTTCTCCATTACTTCTCTTTCGGCTAATTTATTATATATATAAGTACTATATTCTTTTCTATCTCCTCTTATTATAGTTTTTACTCTTGTTTCATATATTTTATAAGCCTCTCCAAATTTTTTATATATAAATTTATTCGATAACATAAAATCTTTAGAATTTAATGAAATTACTAATGCTTTCATATAATTCTGCCTTAGAACAGAATTATAATATGCAGAATTTGAACTTACAGAATCATCATATGGTGAATAAAAATAAGTATATCTGACATTATTATTTTTTTCTATTGCAGGAATGAATGAATCATCTTCAGAATCAGCTCTTATAATTTTGTAAGCGTTTTCCTCAGTATTTACAAAATCATTATTAATTTCATACATAGAGGTTTCTGAATACAGTAATGATCCTGTTGAATCATATTCCAATACTTTTGGTTTTTCAGCAAGATACTTGCCTTTCTCATTATTTAAAAGTATCAAAAAATCTTCTGTAGGTTTAAACTCTTCATCATATTTTATATATATACTAAAATCCATAAATTCAGAGTCTTTTGGCTCATAATTATAACTTGGATCTGTAAGTAATATATCTATAGCTTTTTCTCTTGAAAAAAGATGCCCAGTTCCATAATTGGTAAAAGATGTCTTTACAGTATAATACATAGGATATATGGTTAATATAAAAAGAAAAAACAAAGCAAATAAAGTATATCTATAAGGATATCCCTTACTGGAAAATATAGCCCAATCTGCAACAAACAAAAATGCTGCCAATACTATTGCTAAACCTGAATTTCCTATAAAAAAAAGAGTAAATATTATCCATACCATTAATCCATTTAAAACTGAAGCTGCCAACCATATGAGGATTCTACTCAATTTACTCATAATTTGCCCTCCTATTGGTATATAAATAGGGGAAAGGAACTATTTCCCTTCCCCTTTCCCCTAAAAATTAAAATTAAAATTTTATTTTGAAATTGTAGATTTTATTTTATTAACCGCATCATTTAAAGCATCTTGAGTTGTTTGATTATCATTTATTATATTCTTCAAAGCTTCTTCCATAGCAGCCCATACTGGAGCCATTTGAGGTATATTAGGCATCGGTTCTCCTCCTGCAGCACTCTTTGTAAATTGAGCTACTATATCTGCTGGAATTGGTCCACCTCTTTGAGCAATTATTTCATTAACATCATCTCTTGAAGGTAGTCTTGGGTCTGCAAGATAGAAATCATATATTCCTTCTGCTGTAGCAAGATAATTTATAACAAATTCTAAAGCAAATGCTTTATTATTAGATCTTGAATTAACCATTAATCCTTGAACACCAACAAACGGTTTACCCATTTGACCATCGCCTAAAGCTAATTCTGTTAAAGGTAGAACACCTACATCTATACCGGCATCTACATAACCTTTAACTGCCCATGGTCCATTTAATACCATAGCCGCTAATCCTTCTTTAAACATAGAATCCATTGTATCATAACTCGCACCTTTTGGTATTATTCCACTATAGAGTTCTTTTATTATATTAGCACCTGCAACGGCACCTGAATTGTTTAAACCTATATCATTTACATCATAACCACTTTTTGCATCCCATTTGAAAATATATCCACCTTTACCTGCAACAAATGTATGAGAGAAGTAGTAATTATGACCTTCATATATAAATCCTACAGTTTCATCAGTTGTAAATTCTTTAGCTATTTCCATCAATTCATCTATTGACTTTGGTGCTTCTTCTAAATAGTCTTTATTATACATAATTGCTGGAGCTTCAATTGCATAAGGGACCCCATATAATTTTCCTTCAACCATGAATGCGTTTATTCCTGATTGAGCAAATTTATCTAATTCGATTGCAGACATTGGAAATGGTTCAATTAAACCGTTTTCAGAAAGTTCTCCAACCCAATCATGTGCACCAACTATAATATCTGGTCCTTCTCCAGCTGGAGCTGCTGTTAAAAATTTAGATTTTATATCACCAAAATTAACTTGTTGAACTTCTACCGAAATTCCAGTATCTCTTGTAAATTTTTCACCTATCGATTTCATGAAATCAACCTGTTTCTCTGATGACCAAACTAATATAGAATCAGCAAATACCATTAAAACTGAAAAAACCATGATTAAGGTTATCATTAAAAATTTTTTCATCAAAAAAAACCTCCTTATGCATTAAATTTAAAAATGGAAACGTTTTGTCTATGAAAATTATATCATAGTTTTTTTTATTTTCACACTTGTTTATTTATGATTACAGGCAATTATTTTTATTTAAAACATTAAAACTCTTTTTAACTCTTATTTTTTTAAATTAAGAAATATTAACATTAAAATTATATTTAAATAAATAATCCCCCATATCATAAAGATATGGGGGATTGTTTTATACTGGATAAATATTCGTTTCTTCTTTTGAATATTCATCAACTATATCAAAATCTACTTTTATTTCTTTTTTATACCTATCTTTTAAATATTTTATTCCAGTTTCTCCAAATAGTATATAAGTTATAAGATCTTCATCATTTTTAACAAGAATACCTGATTCTTTTCTTGATTTTTCAACTTCTGGTTTTAAATCATCTGCCGGTCTATAAGTTATAGGTTTTTCATCTTTTAAAGCTTTTTTCATGAGTTCTTCATCTACCGGTGCTGGAGATTTTCCATACATACCCTTTAAATAGTTTCTAACTTCATTAGTAATCATTTTATACCTTTCGCCCGTTAAAACATTTATAGTTGACTGAACCCCAACAATTTGGCTTGTAGGAGTTACTAATGGAGGATATCCAAGATCTTTTCTAACTTTTGGTACTTCTTCGAGAACTTCATCCAATCTATCTATTGCTTTTTGCTGCTTTAGTTGAGAAACTAAATTAGATAACATTCCTCCAGGGATTTGTGCTTTTAATATTTTGGCATTTATCGATGTCATCTTCATATCTTTATCTTCATGATTTTTTCTTACATTCCAGAAATGTTCAGATAATTTCATTATTATATCTTGATTTAACCCGAGATCAAAAGCAGCATTAAATGTTTCAACTGCTGGTTGAGATGTTCCCATTGCAAAAGGACTCAAGGCTAAATCTAATCTATCAACACCTGCTTTTATAGCGGCATAATAACTCATCGCTGCCAATCCAGTAGTATTATGAGAATGTAGTTCAATAGGTACATCAAACTTAGATTTTAATTCACTGACTATTTTATATGCTTCTTCTGGAATTAAAAGACCTGCCATATCTTTAATACAAATAGAATCTACACCATTATCAACCAATTCTTTTGTAAAGTTTATATAAAAATCTAAATTATGAACAGGGCTTTGTGTATATGACATAGTCCCTTGAACTTCCATACCTCTTTTTTTAGCAATTTCTATAGATTTTTTTAAATTTCTTATATCATTTAAGGCATCAAACACTCTAACTATATCCATACCATGATCAGCCATCTTGTTTACAAATAATTCAACAACATCATCTGAATAATGTCTATATCCAACAAGATTTTGTCCTCTGAGCAACATTTGAATTTTTGTATTTTTTAAGTTTTTTCTTATTATATCAAGTCTTTCCCAGGGATCTTCATCTAAAAATCTTATACATGAATCATATGTTGCTCCTCCCCAAACTTCCATTGCATAATAACCAACTTTATCAAATTCTGATAATTGTGATTCAAATTCTTCAGTTTTCATTCTTGTAGCTATTAATGATTGTTGTCCATCTCTTAAAGTCGTATCTACTACAAGTGGTCTTTTCATTTTTAGCTTACACCTCCGATATTTTTTTGCTTCAATTTAATGATAACAATTGAAAATTTAAATATCAAATCTATTTAATTAAGTTTATTATTCTATATCAAAAAAAATATCTTTATATTATACTTTTATTCATTTTTTCACTAATTTTAAAAAAAACATTATAAACCATCTTAAGATGGTTTATAATGTTTTTTAAATAATATTAATATAGGAATTCCTATTAAGTATGTAACTACAGCTTGTCCTATTCCTATCCATAAAACAGAAATCCAGTAAGGAACTTCGTACAAAACCGATACATACGCAGAAACACCAAATGCATTTACTAAAACTGAAGGAAGTGGAGCAAGCCATTTATTAGGCATCTTCCAAGTTAAGTATGCAGCTATTAAAGTAAAAAAACTCCCCAACCAAATATCCCAAGCACCAAGGCCTCCTATGATGTTTGCCAATAAAACACCTATATACAAACCTGGAATAAAAGCAGCATCTAAAAATGGCAATACAGTAAATGCTTCAGCTATTCTAAATTGTACTGGCCCAAAGCTTATAGGTTGGAATAAAATACATAAAACTACATAAACTGCCGCTACAACACCTGAATTTACTATCCTTTTTGTGTTATTTTTCATATATAACACCTCCGTGTTTTGATAAGGCGGGTGCTCCGACCGCCATTTATAAACTTTAATCAAATAAAATTTCAAGATATTCTTTTTTCATATCAGAAAATATTTCTTTATCTCCCAAAATATCTTCATATAATTTATTTTTTTTATCTTTTAAAACAGAAATTTTTTCTTCTATACTATCAATACTTATAAGTTTATAAACAAAGACATCTTTATCTTGCCCTATTCTATAAACTCTATCTGTAGCCTGTTTCTCTACCGATGGATTCCACCATGGATCATAATGAATAACATAATCTGCTCCAGTTATATTAAGTCCAATTCCAGCAGCTTTTAAACTCAGCAATAAAATCTTTTTATTATCATTATTATTAAATTCATCAACAATATTTTGTCTATCTTTAGATTTTCCAGTTATAATTGAATAATTATAATCTTTTTCCTTTAAATATTTTTCAATAATCTCAAGCATTGTAGTAAATTGAGAAAAAACAATGACTTTATGATTAGTATTCATAATTTCTTCAATAAATTCTTTTAAAAATTCAAACTTTCCTGAACTTTCTTTAAATGTTTTATCAACTAAATAAGGATGACATGCAATCTGTCTCAATCTCAACAAGGCTTCAAAAATATTTATATTATCTTTTTTTATCTCTTTTCTAAAATAATTTAAATATTTAATATATAAAGATCTTTGTTCTTCTTCCATATTTAATTTTACTTCTTTTTCAAATTTCTCAGGTAATTCATCTAAAACATCTTCTTTTTTTCTTCGAAGTATGAAAGGGCTTATTTTTTTTATGAATTTTTCTTTTTCTTCTTTATTTTTATAAACTTTTTTTATGAAATCTTCATTTTCAAAGTATCCAGGAAGTATAAACTCAAATATACTATATATATCTTCAATATTGTTTTCTATTGGTGTACCAGTTAGAGCAAGTTTGTTTTTTGCCCTAAGACTCTTGATTACTTTTGAAGTTTTAGTCCATCTATTCTTTATATACTGTGCTTCATCTATTATTATATAATCAAAATAATTTTTTATTAAATTTTCTCTATTTATCAATGTCGCATAATTAACTATTAAAATATCATAATTATTAAGGTCATTATCATCGATGTATTCTCCAACAGCCAAGTTAGAAAATGTATTTATTTCATTTTTCCAATTTTGTATGAGTGTTTTTGGACAAACTATCAATGCTCCTTTATCTAAGGAAACATTTGAAAGTAATGCTATAACTTGAACTGTTTTTCCAAGACCCATATCATCTGCAAGAATTCCTCCAAGATTATATTCATTCAAAAATTTAAGATAATTATATCCATAAACCTGATAATCCCTCAAATTACCTTTAAAATTATTTAATTCATAATTATCAAGTTCTTTAAATTTTTTTAACTCTTCAAATACTTTTTTTAAATCCCCTTCAAGAATATCTTGATAATCAATTAATTCACCTATTTTAAAATACTTATTTTCATTATATTTTTTTATTATCTTTTTTATTTTTAAAGGTATTTTTATTATATCTCCATTTTTTAAAACAATATAATTACTTTCTTTCATATTCTCAAGATTCAATATTTCATCATTTATATTTAAATCAATTTTATATTCATTATCAAAAACTTTAGTTCTAATTTTTATAATTGGATTGTTTGATATTCTTATATTTTTAGAATACAAAACTTTTATTTTTTTATCAATTTTGTTCAGATCATTTTCTATAAAATTTACAAAAAAAGTTATATCTACAACTTTTTCTCCATTATCATCCAAATCTATTTTATAAATATTTAATTCATTCAAGACATTTTCTAAAAATTTCTCATCATAATAACAATTTTTAATATCTTTAAAATCTAATTCTTTATCATATAATTCAAATTTAATTTTAAATTTGAATTTATCTCCTATTCTCAAAATATACAACTTTGGTATAGAATTCTTAGTTAAAATAAGTTTATCAAAATCTTCAAATTTAGTATTAATATTTAAATCAAATATATAATCATTAAAAAATTTTTGAAAATCTTCAATTTCAATTATTTCTTCTTTTAATTCTTCTAATTTCAAATCAGTTCTACCGTTTAAATAAAGATAATAAAATCTTCTATTCTCTTTATCTTCTATCAAATAATCAAAATTCGAAATATAATAATCGAATGAATTTAAGATCTCATTATTATCTTTAAAATTCCAATTTACAAATATTCTATTTTCATTTTCTTTTTTTAATGATAATTCCAATTCAATATTGTTCAAATTAAAATAATCTCCATCGATAAAAAAATAATTAGAATATCTTTGTAAAAATTTAAAAGACTTTATTTGATATTTATCTTTATTCAAATAAATATTATTTTGTAAATTTAAATAAAATTCATTCAATATAATGTTATCAGATTCAAAATCGACACAAATATTTTTATCATTTTTATAAAATTTCAAATAGATATTTTTATCATCTCTTATGATCATAATATAATCAAAATAATTTTCTATTGGATATGTATCAACAAGTTTATCTACAATATAAAAAAAATCACTTTTATAATTCAAAATATTACTATTGTTTTTTTCACTTTCTATATAATTTATATATTTTAATAATAAAGCTGTTATATGTTCACATAATCCTATTTTGAATTTTGAATATTCACATTCACAATCATAAAAAAAAGATTCTGAAAGAATACACTTACTAAATACTCCTTCAACATAACCAGAAATATAAAGTTTTTCATCTAATTCATAAAATTTATAATTTTCTATACCTTCATTTTTTAGTATTTTTTTAGCCTTATTATATTTTTCATCAGTCGCATTATTTAAATAATCAGAAGCAATAACTTTAAAATTCATAAAAAATCTCCTCAAAAAAGCGAGATAATAATCTCGCTAATCAATAAGTTTATTGAATTTGTATATCAAATCTTCAAATTTTGGCTTATCTTCATCATAAGTACTAGATATATTTTGTAATTGAGTTAAACTATTTTTTATTTTAATCATAAAATTTTCATCTCTTCCATACAAAGAATAATATTCATTCATAACTTCATAAACATAATCAAAATACAAATAATCTATATCTAAATCATCAGAAAAATTAGAGTATAAATAATTTATAATCTGCGAATCTTTATTTTTATAATATAATTCCTTGAGTATTCTTTTTTTAAAATTCGATAAATCATTCAGATCATCTTCTAAAATTTTTATTCTCTCATCAAGCTCATTCATTGAATTTATATCATATAATGTTTTATAATAATAAATTTCCTTATATGAATTATAAATATTTTCATTCTCTAATTCTATAGATTTTTCATTCAATACCTGACTCAAATTAATCAAAGACATTTCAATAACTTTTCCATCTTTAAAAGATTGAGAGAGAGCTTTGAATTTTTTAAGATCTTCCAATGTATTTTTTTTATTTTCGAAAGAAATATCATTTAATTTTAAATAGGAGAATATCCATTCATCAGGTACATCTTTTTCTTCAAAAATTATATTCCTATAAAATTGTTCAGTCTCTATTAATTTAGATGTTTTATCAATTCTATCTATTCTATATTCTATTTTTAAAGGTTTCCAAGTAACAATAAAATCAAAATTTTCTCTATACTTTTCAAACCAATTTTCAACTGAAATATTTATTTTCTTATTGATCAGAAAATCAGAAAATTTTTCATCAACTAATTCCATCCATATCTTAACTTTCATATAATTTCTTATATTTTTTTCTTCATCAAAAAAAATGACACTTTTATTAAAAATAAATTCATTTGATTTAAGCCTATTATAATTAAGATCAACTTTATCATTTAAACTATCATAATCAATAAATATATTGTTATCATTAAGATATTTCTCCATAATTTTATAATCAACTACTTCTTTCAAAGAATTGAATAATATATTAGATGTATTAAACAAATAATATTTATCTCCAATATTTAAATAATTTTTTAAATTTTCATAATACCTTCCATATAATAATGAATCATCTATATAACTATTCTCAATTATTTTTCCATCTTTTGTTGAAATATATGATATTATTTCTGAAAAACCTGTAAAACTAAGAATTAAAAAAATTACACTCAATAAATATATTTTAAAGTTCATTATTTTCCTCCCATTAGACTTATTCATACAATATTCTATCATAAAAAAAGTTCATTATACTGAATATATAATTATAAAAAAGTAAAATAATCTTCAATTTAATATTTTAATTTATTTAGATTAATATTAAAAAGATTAAAAATTATGTTTTGATTAATATATACAAAACATAATATTCTATTCAAAAAATATTAAACAATGCTTGATTTTTATATTTATATGTGATATAATTTATCAGAAGACCTATAAAAAGCATTAATTTCGAGGGCTAATCGGCCCTCGAATCTTGTTATAAGGGGGAAGACGGAGAATGAAAGATATAAAAAATACTTTATCAGAAAAAGCTGAAGAAATAGCCAAAGAAATGAATTTAGAAATATTTGAAATCAATATAAAAGGTTCAAAAAGAAGAAAAACAATTGAAATAATAATAGATGATTTAAAAGATTTTGTATCAATAGAAACATGTGCTAATTTCTCAAGAAAAATAGAACCTTGGTGTGAAGAACAAGATTTTCCTTTTGGAAGCTATGATTTAATAATAAGTTCTCCAGGTCTCGATAGGCCATTAAGATCTAAAGAAGATTTTATAAGATTTAAAGGGAAATTAGCAAAAATAATAACAAAAAACAAGGTTGAAAATAGAAACTCTTTCACTGGATACATAAAAAAAATTGAAAATGATGAATTAATTATAGAAGAAAAATCTTCAAAAAAGAGTTTATTTAAAATAGAAATGGATAACATATCAAGAGCCAACCTTGAAATAGATTTTTAATCGGAGGTGTAATTTGTGAATATAAACTTATTAGAAGCGCTTGATACATTTGAAAAAGAAAAAGGAATAAGTAGAGATGTTTTAATAGATATAATATTAAAATCAATTAAAAGCGCATATAAAAAAAATTATGGAACAAAAAATGTTGATGTAGAAATGGATAATAAATTTACGAAATTAAATGTTTATCAAGTTTGGCAAGTTGTTGAAAATGTTGAAAATTTACAGGAAGAAATGTCTTTAGAAGAAGCAAAAAGAATTAATCCAAAAGTTCAAATAGGTGAAGAAATAAGGAAAAAAATTAATTTAAAGAAAGATTTTAAAAGAATAGCTGCTCAAACAGCTAAACAAGTTATTTTACAGAATATAAAAGAACTTGAAAAGAAAGCTCTTTTTGATAAATACGTATCTTTGAGAAACAAGATAACAAACGCAGAAGTATTAAAAGTTGCTGATGGATATGCAGAAATAAGAATAGGAAAATTGGAAACAAAACTTCCAGAAAAAGAAATAATCCCTGGCGAAAAATTACTTCAAGGAGATTTAATAAAAGTTCATGTTAAAGATATTCAAAAAACAACGAAAGGTCCAAAAATACTTGTAACAAGAACTTCTCCTGAATTAATAATAGAATTATTAACAACAATAGTTCCAGAAATAGAAGAAAATATTGTAGAAATAGTAAAAATATATAGAGAGCCTGGTATAAGAACAAAAATAGCTGTAAAGTCTAATGATAAAGATGTAGATGCTGTTGGCGCTTGTATAGGTGAAAACAGTATGAGAATAAATGAATTATTAAATGAATTAAAAGTAGAAAAAGTCGATATAATTCAATATTCTGATAATCCTGAAATATTTATAAAAAATGCTCTTGCACCTGCTGAAGTAAAAAATATAAGTATAGATGAAGAAAATACTCAAGCCGTAGTATATGTACCAGAAGATCAATTCTCTCTTGCTATTGGAAAGGGTGGACAAACAGCAAGAACTGCAGCTAAGATAACAGGTTGGAAAATAGATATTCATACAGTTTAACATGTTTCTTTTTATTAATTAATTGTTCATAAAATATACAAACTTTTTAAATAAACAAATGTTATGATTAGTGTAAGTACGTTAATTAATTAATTATAATAATATTATATTAAGTTTTACATAGTGACTTGAAAAATAGAGCAATAAAAAAGGGATATGAAATAAAAACAAGTAAATGAAAAGCAACAAAAATAAAAACAAGTAAAAAAGGAATAAAAAGCGATAAAAAAGAGAAAAAAGAGAAGGGAAGAAAGAAAAAAAGATAGCAAAAGAAAAAGCTTAGAAAAAGCTTTTAATA
>NZ_QGGI01000010.1 GCF_003148465.1 Oceanotoga teriensis | reverse complement strand
AAACAGGCAACTATGGTGTAGATTTTTCCACACTTATTAAGAAATTGGAAAAGAGTAACTTATAGGCCCTTTTCCACCATAAAATCCGAATACCCAAATAATTTAATAAACAACGCTGTGAACAGCGAATTTCAAAGTTATTATAATATAATAAAAGAGTTAAATATAAATTTTGAAGATATCAAAAATTATAATAATTCAAATATAATGAAGAAATATCTATATCATTTGGAAAACTCTTCCAAAAAAGGATTTCAAGAAGGTATAATTTCAGCTTTTTCATGCTATTATTCTTATTATTCTTTAGCTAAAAAAAATATAAATCAACTATCAAAAAATAATTCATCTATATATAAAAAATGGTGTGAAGATCTTTTAAGTATTGCATACAAAAATGTAATAATAACCTTTGAAAATATTATAAATGACTTCAATGATATAGAAAATATGAATGTTTACTTTGCAAAATCTTTAAACTTTGAAAATCAAATATTTGATCATTATTATGAAAATGGAGAATAATAATATGAATATACTATTGACAAATGATGATGGAATAAAAAGTGAAGGAATTAAGATTTTAGCTGAAAAAATATCAAAATATCATGATATATATATTTGTGCTCCAGAAAAGGAAAATACTGGCATGAGTGGTGCTTTAACTTTTTCTGATTCAATAAAAATTAAAAAATTTTCATTGGATTGTGGAGAAAAAGATTCTTATTATGTTACTGGAACTCCCGCAGATTCTGTAATAATGGGACTCGATCATGTATACAAAAATATTAAATTTGATATAGTATTATCTGGAATAAATGATGAACCAAATATAGGCGATGATATAAGATATTCAGGAACTGTTGGTGCAGCTTTTGAAGCTGCTTTCAGTGGTTATCCATCTATTGCTCTATCTTTAGAATATGGAAATACAAAATATTATAATTCTATAATAAATATCTTAATAAAAATCTTAAATACTAAACATATACCAAAAGGTACTATACTAAACATAAATTCGCCAAATAAACCTGATTATCAAATAAAAGGAGTAAAATACGTAAAGCTTGGTAGAAGACGTTATTCAAACAGGATAAGACAAAAAAATAAGGATGAATATATAATATATGGTGATTTAATAGAAGAAAAAAATGATTCAAATACAGATAATTATTATATTCAAAAAGACTATATCACAATAACCCCTTTAAAAATAGATAATACAGATTATAACTTTTTAAAAAATAATAAATAAAAAATCCCAGCAAAGCTGGGATTTATTTTTAATACAATTCAATTATATCATAAAAATTACTTTTTGTCAATAAAATTTTAAAAAACAATAGATTACAATTAATTATTTATATTAGATAATTCTTTGTATAATGATTCAATTTCTTCTATAATTCTTGGTGATGGTCTTAATATCTTTGAAGAATCTACTAAAAGTATATTTTTATTTTTTCCGGCATTAGTTTTATTTATCATAGGATTTGCATTCAATATATCTTCTGGTTTTTTTATACTCATAGCACCTATTAAAAAGTCTGGGTTTTCTTTCAATATATATTCTGGACTCAAAATAGGTCTTGCCGCTGTTATTCCATTAGTAATATTTTCAACTCCCATGATTTCAAGTATCTGGCCAGGAAGAGAATCTGCATTAAATCCCATTATAGGATTTGTACTGTATAAGAATGCCCCTTTCATATTTAAAGGTTTTTTCTTTATATCTTTTTTTATTTTTTTCAATAAAGCTTTTTTAGTCTGTGCCATTTCTATTGCTTCTCTTTCTTTTCCAAAGATTATTCCAGATATTTCCAAATTATCTAAAATATCTTCTATACCATCTGCACTCATAGTTAAAACATTTATATCATGTCCTCTAAGTGTTTCTCCAAACTCTGTAATCATACCATTTAGTATTACTAGATCGGGTTTATAATAAAGAACTTTTTCAAGTGATGGTTTAGTTATAGTTCCAACTGTTTCCATATTAACAGTTTTATCATAAGGCCATATAGGAGATCTCGATGTATGACCTATCGCTTTAACTTTATCTTCAGCACCTAATAAAAAAGCAACTTCAGTTGTAGATGGATCTATTAAAACTATACTATTATACTCTTTAAGTTCTACTGACCAATCATTTTCATCGAAAATTTTACCATCTTTTATACTTAAAGAAAATGCACTTACCATTAAAACCATTATAAATAAAGTAGAAAATACCTTTTTCAAAACTACACCTCCAAAATTTATTTATTAAATTCAAACTCATTCTTTATTATTAAACCCAATAAATCAACAGCTATATTATTGCCCCAAAAAAGCCCTTCATTTGTAAGAACATATTTGTTTTCATCTTCAAAAGCATAATCATTTTTAACATATTCTTTTAATCTTTTTTCAAGTAAATCCATAGAATATTCTGAAATTTCATTTTCAAAATATTTTAAATCATATTTTGCATATTGCATATGACCTAATATTTTATTATATTTTTTACTAATTTCATCTGTATATGAATAAAATTGCATCTCTGGACTCATATTAAAAACACCCATATTAGCCACATTTCCACCAGCACCTATTCCAACGGGAAATGTATCGGCATTATCATATCTGAGAGTTATATATCTATACCTATCCCTATTTTTTCTTCTTATTTTAGAAAGTTCAAGAATTTCATAATTATTATTTATGTTCTCAAGAAATTTATTATGTAAATTGATTTCCCATTCATTTGTTCTTTCAAATTTAAATTTCCCATTTTCAATCATACTTGCAAGAGCTGAACCTGGTTGTATCATAAGACTATAGAAACTCGCACTATCAGCCATAACTTCACAAGTTAATTTAGCATCATTTATCACTTCTTCTTCCGTTTGATCGGGATAAGCATATATGATATCTATACACATATGTCCATCAAAAATATCTCTTAAATGATTCAATCTTTTCAAAATTTCTTTTTGATCATAAGTTCTATTCAACAATTTCCTACCTCTATCTGAAAAAGTTTGAATACCTATACTCAATCTATTAACTCCATAATTTTGCATAATTTTTAATTTTTCATCTGTTAAATTATGCAAAGTCGTTTCAAATGTAAATTCATAATCTTCTGAATATTTTAAATTTTTGGTTAAAGAATTTAAAAGTTTATCCATTTCACTTTCAGAATATGTCGTTGGAGTTCCTCCACCGAAATATAAAGCATCAAATGGTTTCGATTTTATATATTCTGTTTTACCTATCCTTTCAAATTCAGAAACAATATAATTTGTATATTGTTCCATACCATTTTGTAATAATTTTCTGTTTAAATTACAAAATGTACAAAGTTTGTCACAATAA
This sequence comes from Oceanotoga teriensis, assembly GCF_003148465.1. NCBI lineage: Bacteria > Thermotogati > Thermotogota > Thermotogae > Petrotogales > Petrotogaceae > Oceanotoga > Oceanotoga teriensis. Next base: position 96,640 of record NZ_QGGI01000010.1, on the reverse strand, counting down.
GGAGTATGAACATATAAAACCCTTTTATCATTTTTTGGATAACTATCCATAACTTCTTCAAAATCTTTTTTTGTAAGCCTTTTACTTTCAATATATGGTTCAAGTATATCTTTTAAAGCTCTACCTGAATCATGATGTGATCTATATCTACTTTCAAACATTCACAACACCTCTTCTACCATTGCATACAGGAATTATATAAGGGGTTTCATCATCTTCATAAATGACTTTAGAATCGAAACCGTATATATCTTTAAGAATTTTTTCATTCATTAACTCTTTTGGTTTTCCACAATGTTCTATTTTTCCTTCTTTCATTAAAATTAGTTCAGAACAAAATATGGAAGCAAGATTTAAATCATGCAAAACAGCAACAGCTGTTAAATTTTTTATTTCAACTAAGTCTCTAACTGTACTTAAAATATCGACAGCATAGTTCATATCAAGAGCTGATGTAGGTTCATCTAATAAAAGCACTTCTGGTTCTTGACATAAAGCTCTTGCAACTAATACTCTTTGAAATTCTCCTCCAGAAAGGCTCAAAACACTTCTATCTCTAAAGTTTTCAAGATTAAGTTCATATATTATTTTATTACAAACATCTCTATCTTTTTTTTGAAATCCACTCCATTTATTCTTTAAATGAGGAATTCTTCCAAGCATTACAAAATCTTCAACATTAATATTCATACTGAATCCAGATTTTTGAGGTACAAACCCTACTATTCTTGCCGCCTCTTTTCTTGTTATACTCTTCAAAGATCTTCCATTCAATAAAATTTTTCCAGATTCAGGTTGAAGATAGCCGAGAACATTTTTAAGTAATGTAGATTTTCCAGATCCATTAGGTCCAAGTATCCCTGTAAATTTACCTTTTTTTATATCTATATCTATATCTTTTAATATATGTTTATTTCCATAATTAAAATTAAGTTTTTCCGTTCTTATCAATGAAATCCACCTCTTTTGCCCTTTAATGCAAGATATAAGAAAAATGGAGCTCCAAAAAATGAAGTTATAACTCCTATAGGTATTTCAACCGGTGCCAATATAGTACGTGCAATGGTATCACTTGCCAATAAGAATATTCCTCCAAAAACTGTAGCTAAAGGTATTAATTTAGAATTAGAACTTCCAACAAACATTCTCATAATATGTGGAACTATTAGTCCAACAAAACCTATCATTCCAGTAAAAGCAACAGAAAAAGCAACTATTAATGAAGCTGTTATCAACATAGTTTTTTTTAGTTTTTCAACATTAACCCCTAAAGCATGAGCTTCTTCTTCGCCACTCAATAAAGCATCTAATTCATTTCTATTTAAAATAAACAAAATTATAGAAAGGATTAAAGGAAATATCATCATAACTATTTTAGACCAACTCGCACCACCAAGATATCCCATAGTCCACATTATTATTTTAAAGGAATCTTCACCAATTAAATACATAGTAAAAGATGTAAATGCTCCTAAAAATGAAGAAACTGCGACTCCAACTATCAATAAAGTAGATGTATGAGTCTTCTTAGATGTCCTTGAAATTTTAAAAATCATAAAAGAAGTTATAACAGATGTAAAAAAAGCCATTATTCCATACATATAATCTGGCAAATTCAAAACAAATGAAAGTACGGCACCAAATGTCGCACTTGCACTTATACCTATTATATAAGGATCGGCAAGAGGATTTTGAAATACCGTCTGAACAACAGTACCCGAAGATGCAAGCATCATTCCAGTGAGTAAAGCCATTATTATTCTTGGTAATCTAACATCCATAACTATAGTTTTTACAAAATCATTATCAACATCTTTTTGAAAAAGTGTCATAAGATCTGAAAAAGTTATTTTTACACTTCCTGAAAAAAGAGATATAAAAAATATAACTATAAATACTACAATAACAATAGGAATTATTTTCTTCATATTTCACCACTCTTTATTTTTTTAAACTAAATATATTTATGTAGTTATACCTACATTATATCAAAATAAAAAGTAGGTGTCAATAAGTTTTTAAGGTTAAAACATCAAATTTTATTGACTTTTCGATGTATTTTCTATATAATATCAGTAGATTAAACTACAACAAACAGGAGGTTATTTATGAAATCAATTTTAATTTATTCTACTTTAACCGGAAATACTAAAAAGGTTGCAGAAAGTATAAAAGAAGTAATGCCAGAAAATACCGATTTTATATCGATTGATGAAGCAAAAAATATTGAAAATTTTGATGATTATGATTTTATAACTATTGGTTATTGGGTAGATAGAGGAACTGCCGATAAAAAAACTTTAGAAGTTTTGAAAAATATAAAAAATAAAAAAATAGCTTTCTTTTTTACACTTGGAGCTTATCCTGATTCAGAACATGCGCAAAAATGTGTTGATAGATTTGAAGAATTGATGAAAAATAACAATAATGAGGTTTTGGGACATTTCCATTGTCAAGGTAAAATAGATCCAAGACTTGCAGAAAAGTTTAAAAATCTTCCACCAGATCATCCTCATGCTATGAATGAAGAAAGAAAAAAAAGACATGCTGAAGCTGCAAAACATCCAAATGATGAAGATTTTCAAAAAGCAAAAGATACTTTTTCAAAAATACTTTCAAATATTTAAACAAAAAATCATCGATTATTTAATATTTAATCGATGATTTTTTAATATTCCATTATTACATTGTCTGCCCATTTTATTGATTTATAATATATTTTAGTTAATTCTTCAAAATTAATTTTTACACTTTTACAAAAAAATTCTAAATTATTCCAATCATTTTTTTCATACATCAGAACAATATTCAAAACTTTCTTTATGATGGTATCTTTTCCAAGTAAAGTCTCTTTTATGATCAAATTTATTGGTAAATATCTTAAAGCTTCTTCCATAGTTGTGTTTGTCAAAGTATCTATCAATGATAATAGTCCAACAAGAAAAAAATCATTATTTTCAGAAGCCAAATTAAGTTTTTCTGCAAGTAATTCTGTCATTCTTCCCCTTATGAGTGAAATTTTTATTAATTCATCTGTTTTTTTATTATCTATATTATTAACCATTATTATTGATAACCATTTTCTAAGTTCTTTTATTCCTAAAAAAGTTAAAGCATGATTTATAGAACTAATCTCTTGGCTTTTACCAAAATTAACAGAGTTAGTAAGTCTCAAAAGTTTATAAGTCAAAGCAACATCATTTTTTATTACTTTCGCTATATCATTATAATTTACATCTTTAGAATAAACCATATCTATTAGTTTAAAAAGATTTGTTGGAATTATATCTATATCTTTCCCAGATATCACAGATGGTTTTTCAAAAAAGTATCCCTGAAAAAAAGAATATCCATCACTTTTAGCCTCTTCGAATTCTTTATTCGTTTCTATTTTCTCAGCGAGAAACTTTACATTATAATTACTATATTTTTTTATTATTTCTTTTCTTTCAGATCTAGAATTCAATAAAAAATCTACTTTTATTATATCCGAAAGTTTTATCAAATCTTCATATTCATATGAAAGAACAAAATCATCTAAAGCTAAAATATAACCTCTTTTTTTCATTTTTATACATTTACTTATAAACTCTTCATCGGGTATTATATTTTCCAATATCTCTACAACTATATCTTCATTTGAAAATAACAAAGGCACTTCATCAATTATGAGTTTCTTTGTGAAGTTTATAAACGAATATTTTTCAGACTTTCCATCATTCAACATCAATATTCCATTATTCAAAACCATTGAGGTTGCAACATCACCATTAAATATTTTACTTATGTTTTCAAAGTCTGATCTGTATAAAAGTTCATACCCAAAAACATTTAAATTTCTATCAAAAATAGGTTGTCTTGCAATAAATATATTCATATTTTACCTCTCAAACAAATTATATTATAATTATATTTTAAACAATATTAATTTATTTAATATAAAATTTAACCTATAAAAAAGTTAACTTTGTTATAATATATCATAAATTTAAATTCAATGGAGGTTTTCATGAAAAAAATACTATTACTAAGTATATTATATACCATAATATTAATGTTGAGTTCTTGTGCTTTATTAAAAACAAATACAAATAAAGAATTTTCTGATGAAGAACTTCAATATTTAAATGATAATTCTATAGAAATAAATTTAGAAAATCCAGATTTTTCACCTATTTTAAAAAATAAATTAAACAATTTTAAAATAATATTTTCATCAGAAAATCATGCCACAAAGTTGAATTTTGATTATAAGCTCGAATTATTCAAATATCTGCATGAAGAAGAAGATTTCAATATTTACATATCAGAATCTGGATATGCAAGTTCTTATGTTATAAATGAATATTTAAAAACTGGAAATGAAGAATACTTAATTTATATAATGAATAATCTCGATGGAACTTTTGCAAATTCCAAAGAAAACTATGAATTTTACAAAAAATTAAAAAAATATTATGATGAACAAAATGGCAATTTCATATTCATCGGAGCAGACTTAGACTTCCAGCAAGAATCTGCATTATTCGGAATAAAATTGTTATTGGATAATAATAAAATTAAAATAAAAAATATCGAAATAAATGAAAAATTAGAATACTTAATAAAAACTTTTAAAACTTATGACTTTAAAAATAAAAATTATCCAAATCCCAATAGAATAAAAGATGAGATTCAAAATATTTTTAAATCTATATATTCAGATATGATAAATAATGAAAACTATTATTCTAAAATAAAAGAGTTCGAAAAATTAAAATTCATGGTTGAAAACTCATTACTAAACATGAAATTATATCATGATTATGATAAAAAAGACTCTATTTTAAATCTTACATACGATTCTAAACCAATTAAACAAAGAGAAGAAGCATTAACATATAATTTTTTAAAAATAACAAAAATGTATAAAAATCAAAAATTTTATGGTCAATGGGGAGGATTTCATACAAAATTGAATAAAATATCTTCAGAACCCACAATTGCAAATTATCTAAATAATGATGAAAATTTTAAAAATAAAGTTTTATCCATATATTCTTTTTACATAAATAGTTATTATAGAGATAATAAAAGCAATAAAATAGAAAAAATTAACAATATAAGCGGCTATGACTTAGCACCTATATCAAAAGGAAATATAACTTTATTCGATTTAAACAATAAAAATAGTCCTTTTAAAGAGAAAATGTTCTTTTTAGATATGCATGAAAAAAAATTATCAACCACAGATTATTTTCAATTGTTTACATTATTTGATGGTTCAAAATCAACAGAAAAATTTATAAATTAAAAGAACTTCTCATGAATATGAGAAGTTCTTTATATATCTCCTATAAATTTATTTATAGTTCTTTCAATAGAATCTTTTGAATTCAACCATGGAAGATCTCTATTTTTAAATTCAAATTTTTCAAGATAATATTTTAAATCACTTTGAATATTTTTCAAAACTTTAATTTCTAATTCTTTCAAAGATTTTTTCATATCTTTTTTTATTCTATTATGATTAATCAACTGATTATAATGATTAATACAAAAACCATCGGATTCATCAAATAAACTTCTAAAATCAGGCTTTTCTTCATACATTTTGATTATATTATTCAAATAAATAGGCATGAGATCTTCTGAATATTTACATATATAACATTCTTTATCATTGTTTAATTCTTTCTTTAAAATCTTATCCCTAAAATTTAGTCCATTATTTTTCTCAATATTCTCTATCTCAATATTGAACTGAAAGTTCAATATTATTCCAAGGCTAAGTCTATCATTTTTATTCAATAATCTTTTTAAATGTTCTTTACAAAAACCATATTTTTTTAAATCTTCTACAAAATCATCGCTTATAAGCATATCATTACTCAAAACTTTTGAAATAATTTGCTCTTCTATTTGATCCTTTATATAACATAAAGGACATTTTCCATCTATCATAAAAGCATCATTTATAGGTATATCTTGTATTTTTTCTTTAATATAAATCTCCCACCTCTCAAAGATAAATTAACATTTTTTTAATACAAAAACATCATATTAGTCATATAATTTATTATACATTTTGTTTTTTAAATTATTATAAACTAATATAAATCCGATAATATTATGATAAAGTTTAAAAAATTTTTTAAAAATTATAGCCTTCTTCATTTATTTGAAGAGGTTTTTTTTATCGAAATAAAAGGGGGGATTCTCATGAAAGATAATCATAACATTTATCTGTATTGTATTTTTATAATAATATTTATATTTATTTCTATAATACTTTTCACAGGAATTATCAAAAAAACGGATAATATAAAAGCCGTTCAAGATGAAATGATAGATAATTTTTTAAAACAAGAAAAATTAATATTAGAAAATTATGAAAAAACAACTGAACTTCTATCGAATATAATAATAAACAATTTATCAGAAGAAGAATTATTAAATTCAAATCGTTTATACTTATATGAAAAAGTACTTCCATTCTATGATGAAATAAAAAAACTGGGAATTTACAGCATACAATTTATATCTAAAGAAGGCACTAGTATATTAAGAATGCACTCTTTAAATGATTATGATGATAATTTAAAATCAGAAAGATTTGGAATAAGTAAATCCATAGACAATAAAATTTTTTTTAAGGGTTTTGAAAGTGGAAAAACCTTTAATGGTTATAGATTTATTTATCCCATAATAAAAAATGAAAATTTTTATGGTGTATTAGAATTTGGTATCCCATTAACAGAAATATCTAATGAATTCATGAAACAAAATGAATGTTTTGCATTTTTTATAATAAATAAAGAAAATTTAAAAACATTGACGAATTATAAATTTAAATTGTATGAAAAATACTTCTCTTTAGAAAACTTTTTCTATGATTCTTATACAAAAAATTACTTTCAAACAAGTAATTTAATAATAACTGTAAATGAATTAAACACAATAATAGAAAAAAATATTCATGAAATAAATAAAGATGATTTATCCAAAAATTATTTAACAAAAAAAGATAAAAATTATTACATAATAAATTTGATAAATATAAAAAATACTCAAAATAAAAATTTTGGATATTTAATAATCTATACAGATAACAAATTGATAAATGAAATGATAGATAGAATCAAATTAGAAATTTTTTTATTTATAATGATTTTAATTTCATTCTTTGCATACACATCATATTTAATAAAAATAAACAGTAAATTGAGAATACTATCTATTCATGATGAATTAACTAATATTTACAATAGAACACATTTTAATAAAATAATAAAAAAGAAATCAGAAAAAATATTTTCTTTAATAATGTTTGATATAGACTTTTTTAAAGCTATAAATGATACTTATGGACATAATACTGGAGATAAAGTATTAAAAGAATTAAGTAATTTAATAAAAAACAATTTGAGAAAAGATGATTATTTCTTCAGATGGGGTGGAGAAGAGTTCATGATTCTCACTTGTATAGACATAGAAAAAGCCTTTAATCTCGCTCAAAGACTTAGATCAATAGTAGAAAATCATAAATTTAATTCTAAAATAAAGCTAACACTTAGTTTTGGAGTCTCTTCTTATAATATAGACGAACCAATAGAAAAACTATTGATAAGAGTTGATAATGCACTCTATATTGCTAAAAAAAATGGGAAAAATCGTGTTGAAAAAATATAAAATTGAATTCTAAATTTGAATATTAGAGTTAAAGACATCAAAAAAGATATAACCCCCTATAATCAAATATAAATATCAAAAAACAAATTTTAAATTAATATTATATGATGATAAAATTAATACAAACGTTTGCAGCAAACGTTTGCAAAAATAATAAGGGGGGATTTTTTTATGAAAAAAGGATTTTTTGTTGTATTAATACTATTATTTGGTATTATATGCTTTACTCAAAAAACAATAGTTATGAGTGGTTGGCCTGGAAATCCTGTTGAAGAATCTATAATAAAAAATATAATTGAAAAATTTAATGCACAAAATCCAGATATAAAAGCTGTTTGGCAACCAGCTGGTGATGTAAATCAATTTACTCAAAAATTAATGAGTGAAATTTCAGCTGGTAGTGGACCTGATATATTTTATGTTGATGTAGCTTGGGCAGAAGAATTTTATAAAATTAATGCTTTATATCCATTAGATTTATTTATAAAAAAAGAAAGTTTTGATATTGAAGATTTTTTTCCAAATCTTTTAGATGCATTCACATTTGATAATAAATTATATTCCATACCAAAAGATGCTTCTTCCTTAAATTTATTTTACAATAAAGAATTTTTTGATAAATATGGAGTAGAATATCCAACAAATAATGATACATGGTTTGATCTTTTTGATAAAGCAACACAACTAAAAAATAAAGGTATGGATACACCTCTTGTTATAGCAGCAGATTTTAATAGAGCAATCCCATTTATTTTTTCAGCTGGCGGAGAAGTTGTTAATGAGGACTTATCAACAGCTATTACAAGTAATAATTCATGGGCTGGTTTTAAATTTTATGTTGAACTCGTATCAAAATATAATCTTGCCGTTGAACCATCAGCATTGGGTGCAAGTTGGATAGGAGAAGCTTATGGTACTGGTAAAGTCGCAATGGCAATGACAGGAAACTGGACTGTAGGCTACTTAAGAGAACAATATCCTGATTTATTAAATAAAACTGGAATAGTCAATATACCTCATTTTTCTGAAAAATCATCAATGTTATATACAGTCGGTTGGTCTATAAATAAATATTCTAAAAACAAACAAGAATCATGGGAACTTATAAAATTTTTAACTGATGAAGGTCAAAAAGAATTTGTAGAAAAAGTAGGCTCATTATCTTCAAGAAAGTCTATAGCTTCAAAAGATACAGATAATATAAAAAAAATATTTTATGATGCATTAGATTTTGCTCATCCTTGGAAAGTTCAAACTCCTTCTGGAAGATTTACAAGAGCTAATGATGAATTAAACAGTATATTAAAAGATTTATTCTACAATCATATAACTTTTGAAGAGGCTAAAATAAAGATAAATGAAAATTATATGAAATGGGTTAAATAATAAAATTATTGTTTATTAAAGGAGAGGTTCTTCATTGAAAAATTATAAAGAAAATTTTTATGGTTATCTATTTATTTCTCCTGTAATAATATTATTAATAACTTTTATGCTATATCCAATAATGATGACATTCATATACAGTTTTACAGATTATAATTCTACAAAAAACAAACAATTTGAAATGCCTATTATTCCAGAAGATTCTATACAGTTTTATATTGGAGAATTTATAGATGATATAAAAAAAGAAAATTTAAATAATTATATTGATTCTTTTAATATGTTAGATTTCATACAAAATGAACTTGGAATTAAATTAAATGATAAACAAATAAAAATAATAAAAAATTCTAAAATTAATATAGAAAAATTATTCGAAGATTTTTATAATAGGGAATTGTCTTCACAAACGACTGTAAAAAAATTTTTGAATAATTATATAAATGGAGCCTCTTCTGCATTTAAATACAAGCCTAAATTTATAGGATTGGATAATTATATTCAAGCATATAATGATGAATATTTTTGGATTGCACTTGGCAATGCTTTATTATTTTGTTTAATAGTAGTTCCAATTCAAACTTTTCTCGCACTCCTACTAGCAATTGCCTCAAATCAAAAAATACATGGAATTAATTTCTTTAAAGCCAGTTTTTTTATTCCATCAATAACTTCATCAGCAGCAATATCTATGATTTTTTCTTTGATATATTCTAAAGCAGGAATATTAAATCGTATGCTTGGAATATTTGGTATACCCCAAATAGATTGGTTAAATAATCCAACAACTGCTCTTGGTGCAATAATGGCTATGAATATTTGGACAACTGCCGGATACTTTATGATAACTTATCTTGCTGGTCTTCAAAATATTCCAAATGAACTATATGAAGCTGCCAAAATAGATGGGGCTAAAAATACTACAATGTTTTTTAAAATAATAATTCCTCTTTTAAAAAATCAAAGTATTTATGTAATAACTATAGGAATAATAAGCACTTTACAAGTATTTGATCAAATATATATGTTAATAAAAAACTTAAGAAATATAACTCTCTCTTTTTATATATATAAAAATGCTTTCGAATATGGACAAATGGGTTATGCTTCAACACTTGGAGTAATTTTATTTTTTATAGTTCTTATAATAACTTCGATCTTTAAAAAAACTTTTAAAGAAGAGAGTGTGATATGATATGAAAAAATTTAATACTTTAAAGATGATCGCATATACAATATTAATTTTATATGCTTTTATATCTCTTTTTCCGTTCATATGGTCGGCAATGATCTCTTTTACACCAATAACTTATCAAAATGAGGAAGGTATCCGTGTTGGTGTAGATTTTATGAAATGGCCACCAAAAATAAATTTCTTTAAATGGCCTATAACACTTTTTAATGCCCCTGCAACTACAGCAAACTATGTAGAAATTTTTAAAATAACTCCATATTTCAGATGGATATTGAATACATTTATATATGCTATATCTGTTACTATAGGTAATTTATTTTTTGATTCACTTGCAGGATACGCTTTTGCAAGATTAAAGTTTCCATTCAAAAATCAAATTTTTAGTTTATTGCTTGCAACAATAATGATACCTTTTCCAGCCATAATAATTCCAACTTATTTATTAATATCAGATTTTAACTTATTGAATTCATATACAGGATTAATTTTACCAAAACTTACAATGGTTTTTGGCATATTTCTAATGAGACAGTTCTTTCTTAATATTCCAAAAGAACTTGAAGATGCAGCCAAAATAGATGGTGCTTCAATACCTAAAACTTTTTTTAAAATAATATTACCTTTAAGTAAACCAGCTCTTGGAGCTCTCGGAATATATACTTTTTTAAATACCTGGAACGATTTTATGTGGCCATTGATAATAATGCAACAAAAAGAAATGTTTACATTAACATTAGGTTTGAATTTTTTCAAAGGATCTTTTTATACAGTATGGCCATATATGATGGCAGCAACAATGTTGATGACTGCTCCCATGATTTTTATATTTTTATCTATGCAAGATAATTTCATTGAGGTTGGAGCATCTTCTGGATTAAAGGGGTGAATTTATGATAAATATGAAATATATAGCTAAAAAGGCTGGTGTATCTCCTTCAACAGTGTCAAGAGCCATTTCAAATCCAAATATGGTAAATGAAAAAACAAGAAATAAAATTTTAAAAATAGTTGATGAATACAATTTTATACCAAGTTCAAATGCAAGAGCTTTAAAAGGAAAAAATACAAATATAATACTTTTCTCATTTGGTGATGATATAAATTCAATAGTGAAATCAAAATTTTATCAAGTTCTATTGGGAAAAATACAAGAAAAATATGAACAAAATAATTATAACCTGATAATGTCTTTACATGTAAAACAAAGTGAAATAAATTCAATAAAAAAATTAAATTCTGCAAATATAATTGATTTAACTATTTTAGCTTCTCCAGAAAAAAAAGATAAAAGAATTTTTGAATTGAATAAGTTAGAAAAAAAATATCTTGTACTCGGAAATCCAAAAATGGACTTTGATTTTAATTATATAGATTTTGATAACAATTATGGTGGAAAACTTGCTTTTAAATATTTAAAAAAATTTAATCCAAAAAAATATCTCATACTTGGAATGAAAAAAAATTATGATGTTATATCAAAAAGAATAGATGGATTTCTTTCAGAATCAAACAAGGATGATAATATTGAAGTAATAACAGAAATAGACCCAAAAAATGTAAAAAAATACTTAAAAAATACTAAAATAGAAAAAAATACTGCTATATTTTGTCTTTGTGATGAAATGGCAGTAGAAACTTCAAAAATACTTTTAGAAAAAAATTTTTTATTCGATAAAGACTTTTTTTGTCTTGGATATGATGGTTTGATAGATACTTTTGAATATAAAAATAAAGAATATAAAATGAAATCGATATATCAAAATATAGATTTATATATTCAAAATATTTATGATGCAAGTATTGATATAATAAATGAAAACAAAAAAGTAAATAAACTTATCTATCCTGAGATGATATTATGAAAGTTCATATAATAACTCATACACATTGGGATAGAGAATGGTACGTTTCTAATCAACTTTTGAGACATAGATTAATAAATATGATGGATTCTTTTTTAAATGAAATAGAAAATGAAAAAGACTTTAAATATTTCATGCTCGATGGTCAATTAATTGTACTCGAAGATTATTTAGAATTAAGACCTGAAAAAAAAGACTTACTTTTAAATATGATAAGAAATGGAAAAATAATAATCGGTCCTTGGTATATTCTTCCAGATGAATTTCTAATCTCAGGAGAAGCTTTAATAAGAAATTTTTTATACGCAAAAAAAATATGTGAAAATTATGATATAAAATATATGAATATTGGATATTTACCAGACATGTTTGGACATTCAGCTTATACTCCCTCTATTTTAAAAGGATTAGATTTTAAATCTGCTGTAATCTGGAGAGGTGTAGGCGAAAAATGTAGAAAAACTGAATTTGAATGGTATTCTGAAAACGGTGATTTCATAAATACTATAAATTTATATAGAGGGTATTTCAATTTAGCTAAATCTGGAACAACTTTTGAAGATTTTTATAAAAAATTAAATTATGAAATAAATGAAATATCTAAAAATAATACATCGGATAATATATTATTGATGAATGGAATTGATCATGAAATTCCAGACTTTAAAATAAAAAAAATCTTTTCAAAAAATATAATTCATTCAACACTTGAAAACTATTCTGATGAAGTTTTTAAACATAAAAAGAAATTTAAAAAAGTATATGGCGAATTAAAAAGTCCTCTATATGAACCTATTTTAAAAGACATAAGTTCAAGCAGAATATACTTAAAATTATTAAACCATGAGTCTCAAATATTATATGAAAGATATATAGAACCATTGAATATAATAGCCATAAAAAAATATAAAAAAAACTTTGAAAATGAAATAAACTATGGTTGGAAAGAACTATTAAAATCTCAAGCTCATGATTCTATTGGAGGATGTTCAACAGATAGTGTAGGAAAAGAAGTTGAAGTTAGACTTAAAAATTCTTTTGATAATGCAAGATCTACTTTGTCAAGAATATTAAACAATTTTATCGATGATTCTAAAAACAAAAATTATATAAACATAATAAATATGTCTGAATATGAAAACAATGATATATATGAATTTTATTTAGATAATAATAAAGATGATTATGAACTTTATCAAAAAAATGAAAAAATACCTTGTATAATAGAAAAATCACAAAAAATTTTAAATATTATGGATAAATCAGAAAATACTGTAGGTGGTAATAATTATATAAAAGAAATTAATCAATTGAATAGTTACCTAACAGATAAATCAATAATTCCTTTTTTAGAAAAATGTGTAAAAAAAATAACTTTCAGTTTAAAATTAAAACCATTTGAGATAATAACTTTAGAATTAAAAAAATCACAAAAAATTTCAACTCATAAAAAAAATATTAATAATGCTACATTTGAAAATAAATTTATAAAATTTAAATTAAATGAAGATCTATCTTTTGATATTGAAGATAAAATAAAGAATACTAATTATAATAATTTAAACACTTTTTTTTATTCTAAAGATATAGGAGATGAATATAATTATGATTATGGTGGAAAAGAATTAAAAGTAAACCCTAAAATTAAATCTTTAAAGATTAAAGAAAACGAAAATATGAAAATAATTGAATGTAAATCTGACTTTAAAAATTCTCCAATAACTATAATATATAAACTTTCAAAAAATTTAAAAGGTGTTAATATTTATTTAAATATAAAAAACAAACAAAAAAATAATAGATTTAGAAGTAGTTTCAAAATATCTAAGAATAATTTAATATATAATGACGGTTATTATGGTCTTGTAGAACACAAAACAAAGTTAAATAATAATATCAAGTTCAACAACAATGGACCTTATAAATTAAATAAAGATACATCAGCCGAAGAAATTATTCCAAGATATACCATGAATAAATTTGTAACTGATAAAAAAATTCAAATTATAACGCGAGGCCTATACGAATATGAAATAATTGAAAATGAAATATATTTAACTTTATTAAGATCTGTTGATAGTCTTTCAAAAAAAAATATTTCTACGAGACAGATTGAAGCTGGTCCAAATTTAAAAACTGAAGATTCTCAAATAATTAGAAGCATAAATTTAGAATATGCTTTTAGAATAATTGAAAATGAAAAAGAACTTTTTAAAAATTCAAGTACTTATTCTTTACACCCTATAATATTAAACAATTCTAAAATAATAGAAGATAAATTATTCGATTTACCAAATGATATAACTATATATGCTTTAAAAATAATAAATAATAATGATTATTTAATAAGATTTGTAAATCATAATAAAACAAAAACGATTAAATTTGATGATAAATATAATATTTATTTTTCAAATATGAGAGAAGATAAAATAAAAATAATTTCAAATGTTTTAAAAGTAGAAAAAAATAAAATTTATAATATTATAATATCCGAAAAATAGAATCGATAAAATAACATGAACTATCATATCTTATAAGATATGATAATTCATGTTTATATTTTTATTATATAATACATAATGATAAAAAATGAATTGAAAGAAGGGAAAATATGTTAAAAACCATCTCAAATGAAAATTTAAAAATTGTAGTAGACTCCTCGGGTGCTCAATTAATAAGTATTAAAAACAGTTCAAATATAGAGTTTTTGTGGACTGCAGATAAAAAATACTGGGGCCGCCATGCACCAATACTTTTTCCTATAGTTGGAAAAGTTAAAAACAATGAATATACCGTAAATGGTAAAGTATTTGAATTAGGCCAACATGGTTTTGCCAGAGATTTAGAGTTTGATTTAAAAGAGTCGAGCACTTCAAAATTAACATATTCTTTGAAATATGATGAAAATACTTTGAAAAAATATCCTTATAAATTCGAATTAATAATAACCTATGAAATAATTGAAGATTCATTATTCATAAATTATGAAGTAATAAACTTAGATGATAAAAGAATATACTTTTCTATAGGAGCTCATCCAGGATTTAAATGTCCTATATTAGAAAATGAGTCTTTTGAAGATTATTATTTAGAATTTGAAAATAATGAAACCATAAATAGAGAATGTTTGAATACAGAACTTGGATTATTCAGTAGAAAAAGTATACCTTATTTGAAAAATGAAAAAATAATAAAATTAAATCATGAATTGTTTAATGAAGATGCTTTGATATTCAAAAATTTAAAATCTTCAAAAATATCTTTAAGAAATAATAAAAATGAATATTCATTAACAGTTGATTTCAAAGGATTTCCTTTTTTAGGTATATGGTCACAAAAAGGCGAATCCCCATTCATATGTATAGAGCCATGGTATGGACATGCAGATTTTGAAGATTTCGATGGCGATTTTTCAGATAAAGAAGATTCATTATATTTAGATATAAATAAAAAATTCAATTGTACTTATTCAATAAAATTGAGGTAAGAGATTTTAATATTCTCTTACCTCATGTAACAGTTTCATTTTATTAAAATTTAAATTTTTTAACCTCTTCTGACAAACTTTCAGAAAGTGCTGATAATTCTTCACTACTTGCACTTATATTCTGAGCTTCAGAATTTTGATTTTCTATATCTTCACTTATCTCATTTATTTTTTCATTTATATCAACAACGAGTTTTGAAATATTATCCATAGCATTATTCATTTCATCAGCTGATGCACTCTGTTGTTGACTCGCTGCAGTTAAATTTTCAACTCCAGAAGTCATGCCTTCAACTTTATTTTTTATATTATCAAATAATTCACTTAAATTAGACATATTATTTTCTATATTCTTTATTTCATTTTCAACATCTATAGTAGTTTTATTAACAGTATCCGTACCATTTTTTACATCAGACAATATAGAATCGATTTCTTCTGTAGCTTTTCTTGATTCTTCAGCAAGTTTCCTTATTTCATCCGCTACAACAGCAAACCCTTTTCCTGCTTCTCCCGCACGAGCTGCCTCTATTGCTGCATTTAATGCAAGTAAATTAGTTTGTTCTGTTATATTATTTATTGTATTTATTATTTCAACAACATTCGAAGCTTCTTTTTCGAGAACTGTGACTTCTTCTTTAGCTTTTGAAGATTTTTTTACAGCATTTTTAATGCTATCTCCAATAAAATCTATTTTTTCACTTCCTTGCTGAGCAAATGATAATGTATTATCGGCAAACTCACTCAATTCCATAGCTGATTGAGAAATACTTCTCGCTCCATCTGCAACTTCATGAACTCCCGATGTAACTTCTTCTACATTGGCTGAAACATTTCCAGAGCTATCTCTTATATCATTCATTTGAACATTGACATTTTCTATCATTCCAGCTATTTTTTGTGAAATATTTGCAAGATCTTCAGAAGATACTTTCGTTTCAGATGCTGAATTATCTATAGATGACATCGCTTCTTGAATATTTTTTGCCATTAAATTTAAACTTTCGGAAATTTTTCCTATTTCATCCTTACTTTTTATCGTAAAATCAACTGTTAAATCACCTTCCCCGAACTTATCAACATTTTTCATGAGATGATTTATAGGACTTGAAATATTAATTTTTGTAAATATTATGGTCAATACCAAAGATATAATAATAATTATTATTATAAATATTAAATTAAACACTAATTGACTTCTTGCCTCAGATTCAACTTCTTTAACATCTACTACTGTGTAAAATATCCAATTCGTTAAATCCGATGTATTATAAAAAGCCATCTTCTTAACACCATCATATTCATAATTTAAAATACCATTTTTTCCATCAAGATTTTTAAATAAAATATTATCTGAAATATCAACTCCAATTCTTTCTTTTTCAGGATGTACAAGTGTAATACCTTTTTGATTTAAAACATAAGCATATGAAGAATCATAAGATTTATTGGCACTCAAAACATTCACAAGATCTGTCATAGAAACATCAAAGGCAACAACACCTATTATATTATTATCCGGTCCATAAACTCTTTTCGCAACTGAAATTACCATTTCTTTTGTTGAAACATCTTCATATGGCTCTGTTATATAAACATTCTCCATACTCTTGGCTTCTATATACCATGGTCTAACAGTTGGATCATAATCCGATGGCATTTCCCTATCTGGTTCAAATATATAAGTTCCATCTTCAAATGCCACATAAGAAAGGTCTATATTTTTATAACTTTCATTTATATATTTAAATATATTCCTTATATGTTCATTTCTCGTTCTTACATTGTCTAATTTAGAAGTGAGATTTGTAAGTTTATCAAGTTCTTCAAAAAATGTATTATAATCTTCCATGATCTTTGTATTTGCTTTTATCAGATTCGTTTCTGCATAATCCCCAGTATTTTTAAATATAATATAACTATTGTAAAGAGATAATCCTGTAAATATTAATATTATAATTATAATCACAACAAATATTTTCATTCCTAATTTCATACAATCCCTCCCTTAACTTAATATTAACTCATTTTTATTATAACACACTTATACTTAACTTTCAATGAAATTTATAAAATAAAAAATCCCAGTTATATAAACTGGGATTAGAAATATTTAAATTAATTTTTTATATCTTTTTCCTCTTCTGCATAAATAAGTTTCTCAATTTCATAATAAAATGCTCTCTCTTCATCGTTAAAGTTTTCTATTTTTTCTTTTTCTAAAAGTTTTCTTTCTTCTTTTTTTTGTTCTCTGTCAAACCCAAATTTAAGATTCATCTTATAAGCCCCCTTTAAAATATAAAGATATAATTCCCTCAAAAATCACAAATAATAACTTATCATTCAAATTTTAATACATATTTGTTTTTTTATCTTTAAAAAGATTTAACTCTTTTTTAGAGAATCGATTAAATTTTAAATAAAAATTAATTATAACACTTGATTAAATAATTCGCTAATTTAATTTATCCATTATTTTGTATCATTTCTATGAGTATTTTTGTATTATTAAACAATTTTTCGGCTATATCATTTATTTTTAAAGATTGTTTATTCTGTACTTTTGAAATATTTTCAAGATTTTCTGTTTTATTTTTTATATTTGAAACAACTGATTCTATGGATTTCATTTCTTCATTTATATGATAAATAGAATCATTTTGATCTTTTGTATTATTTTGAAGTCTATTTAAATTAGAGTCTATAGTTATCAACATATTTGTGATTTTGTTAAATTTTTGTCTTAATTCTTCTGATTCATAATTTATTTGATTAACAACTTCATCTGTTTCATTCGCCGCTGAACTGAGATCTTTTGACTGTTTTTTTATATTTGTAAGTATTTGAGCTATTTTTCCAGTAGCTTTTTTTGATTCTTCTGCCAGATTTCTTATTTCATCTGCAACTACTGCAAATCCTTTTCCTGCTTCTCCTGCACGAGCTGCTTCTATTGCTGCATTTAAGGCTAAAAGATTTGTTTGTTCAGTAATAGATTGAATCGTTTGAGTTATAAGTTCTATATTTTCTGAGCTTTCTTCCATTTCTTTTGAAAGTTTTTCTGTTTCTACAGAGTTTTTTAAAGCTTTTTCTATTATATTTTTAACATTTCTTAAAGTCGTTTCACCATCTTCTGATAATTTAATAGAATCATTTGATTTATTGGACATTTCTATTGTGAAATTTTCTATTTCTTTTGAATTATTAGAAATTTCTTCAATTTTAGAATTAATCTCTTGTACAGAGGCTATTAAATATTCTGTTGATTCATCAAGACTTTTTGAACTTTCTTTCAAATCATTAGAATTTTGAGCATTTTGAACAGATATATTTTTTAATACATTTGTATTTTTATCTATTTCAATAGTTTTTTCATTGGATTTCAAAGCTATATTTTTAATATTTTCATATAAATTAAAACTTTCTTCAGATTTTTTTTCAGCATTTAATATAGCTTGATTTCCCCATTTTGTTATCATATATAATGTGAATACATTGAGATTTATAGTTATAATAACCATTACAAAACTTCCTAAAATTTTTTCTTGATTTATATCTCCAAATATTAATATTGGATTTATATTATAAGCTGTTATTAAAACTATATCATTAAATATTGCAAGTATCAGTACAGATTTAAAATCAAAATACATAGCTAATAATATCAAAGATCCTAATATTATTATTGGATTATAAAGAGTTCCATAATTTGCTGAAAAAGTTTTTAAATAAACTCCTAAAACAGGAATTAATGTTAATATGAAACCTTTAATATTATCATTAAATTTTAAAAAATATACTATTATAGATACAATAATCACACCTATTATTGCAATTAATGTTTTAGATCCATTCTCAACACCCGTAGATATATAACTAAAAGTTGTAATGGC
This sequence comes from Oceanotoga teriensis, assembly GCF_003148465.1. Lineage (NCBI taxonomy): Bacteria > Thermotogati > Thermotogota > Thermotogae > Petrotogales > Petrotogaceae > Oceanotoga > Oceanotoga teriensis. The sequence goes on along the minus strand of NZ_QGGI01000010.1, from coordinate 77,146 downwards.
TATTGAGAATAATATGATAAATCCCAATACAAACTTATGAATTCTTTTAAAAAAATCTTTATTCATATATTTTCCTCCCCATTTTTTATGAACAGTCAATTATATTTTATCATTAATATACAATAATTTGAATAAATTTTTCAATTCTTTTCGTTTCGAAAAAGTAACTAAAACGCAATTTTTAACACATAATAATAATATATTATTTATATAAGATTATTTCTTATCTCAATGATTTTAAAATTATTTTTTGTAGGTAAAAAATTCCCATCAGACCGAATGTAACTGAGTAATTCGTTTGTATTGGTTTATTTTTTAACTAAGTTCTAAGTAACAAAAATTAATCATTGTTATGAGTGTATAATCTTTTTTATAATTTATGAAAGTAGGTATTTAATTATTTGCAAGAACTGTTTTTATTCGTATTATGGCATTTTTAAAATTGACTCGATTTTCTGTAACTTTGAAACATTTGAAATATATTAGGTCTGATGGGAATCCTTAAAATAAGAATTAGGAAGCTTTTTTAAGCTTCCTTTTTATTTTTGTATCATATCTGCATTATCTAAAAATTTTTTAGATATTTTTATATCACAATTTTCAGCTCTGGATAAATTTATATATAATTTTAAATATTTTGAATCTATAAGCTTTGATTCTATTTCTTTGATATTTTTTCCATCTATTAATTCTATGAGCATATCGGCAGTTGCTTTACCAAATGTATAATAATCAAAACCAAAACCTATAACAGCTGATTTTTTTGCCATATCTATATCTGAAGAAAATATAGGTATTTTATTTTCATAAAAAATATCTGAAATTATTTCAATTCCAGATGCAGCGAGATTATCTGTTATAAGATATACAGCATCTATTTTATTTAAATTTGAATTTATAGATGTTATCATTTCATTTATATTTGTTCCAGTTATATCTAAAATATTTTGATCTAAATTTTTAGATATTTTTTTTGCTTTTTTTACTAATAATACTGAATTAGCTTCACCCGGATTATATAGTATTGCTATATTTTTTGCCTGTGGTGAAACTTTTTTTATCAATTTTAAATGAGTTTCAACTGGCAACATATCACTTATACCGGCTATATTTCCATTGTTTTTACCATAGTGTTCAATTAATCCAGCACCTATTGGATCATTTATTGCGGAAAAAATTAAAGGTTTTTCTTTTATCTCTGTTTTTGCAGCTTGAGCTGATGGTGTAGTTATTGCAATTATATAATCACATTCTAAATTAAATTTTTTAGCTATTATAACTGCATTTTGAAATAATCCTTGTGCATTTTGATAGTCTACTTCTATTTCTATATTTTCTTCTTGAAGTTTATCAACTATTCCTTCATATATAAGATTTAAGGCTGGATGTTCAATAATCTGAGTTATACCTACTTTCAAAGAAAAAACGTTAATGGTAAAAATTAAAAAAACAATTAAAAAGATTTTTTTCATACCAATCAACCTCCAAAAAATTATAAAAAAATACCCTTCCTCTTTTTAAAGGAAGGGTATTTTCAATTAAAAAGAGGCATCCATAAATGGATGCCTCTATTATTTATATACAAAAACAGGGCACCCTTAAAGATGCCACCACCAATTGTTCATATTAAAATTTGAGTAATTACTTTCAAACATTTGAATTCACTCCTTTTAATATCTTATTATATAATTTATTCATTTTTATGTCAAGTTATTAAATATTTTTTAAAGGATTAATATATAATATAATAGAATTATATATTGAGGTGATATATGATGAAAATAATTAATGATAATATATACAATAATAAATATTATTTGAACTTGAATAAAAAATCTTTTGATTTTTCTAATTCTTTGAATTTTGAAGGTTCTTTAAAAGAAAAAGATAATTCTATTCCTAACTCTAAAATAATTTCAAGAAATTTTATTAATAATAAATTAGAATCTTATACCTCTATGGGAAACAACTTAAATATTGAAAAAAGAATAATCGAAAATAATCATGAGAATTATACAAAAAATTTGTTTGTAAATGAAGATTTATTTACAACTAATCAAAAAATTGCAGAAATATTAAAAGCAATAAAAGAATATAAAGAAAAAATTGAAGAAAATCTCGTTCTTGGAGATGAAAAAGAAAAAGAAGAAAAAAAGCAAAAAGCAAAGATGAATAATTTATCTTTAAAAGAAAAAAAAGAAGTTGAATTAAATGAGAAACTTGGTATAGAAACATACTTTCCAGGAAAAGAAAAAAATAAACAATTGTTTTTAAATATAACATTTGAGGACGAAGAAGAAAAGAAGAAACATAAGGATGATCTAAATGCATTTATATGATATTTCAAAAGCTATAAACAGAGGTCATATAATTAGCGAAGGCTATTTTGATCATTTATCTAAAATGGGAGATATACCTCAGAAAAATTGTTTAACTTTTTTTTCAAATATAAAATTTATAGATAATTTGCAAAATGAAAACATTACTTGTATAGTAACCAAAAAAGAATTACATTCTGAAATAGAAAAAAAATATCCTCATAGATTCGGTATTATATTGGATGAAAATCCCAAAGAACTATTTTTTTTATTTCATAATTACACGGTTGAAAATAATCTTTTTATAAAAGATTTTGATAATGTAATAGATTCAACTTCGATAATTTCTAACCATGCTTATATTTCTGAAAAAAGTGTTAAAATAGGTAAGAATTGTATAATAGAACCCGGTGTTATAATTCATCCTCATACAATCATAGGAGATAATACTATTATACGTTCTGGAACAGTTTTATCAACTTCTGGATTTGAAGTTTGTAAATTGAATGGCATCATGAAAGTCGTAAAACATGGCGGACAACTAATAATAGGTAATAATGTAGAACTTCAAGCAAATAATACAGTTGCAAAAGGTCTTTTCCATACAAGAAATACTATTATAGAAGATGAAGTTTTCACAGATAATCTCGTTTATATTGCACATGGAGTTCATATAAAAAGATATACTCGTATAGGTGCTTCTGTAAATATAACGGGCATGGTTGATATAGGAAGTAACTGCTGGATTGGACCTGGGAGTACTATAAGAAATAGAATAAAAATTGGAAATGATGCCTATATTTCTATGGGATCTGTTGTAACAAAGAATGTATTAGATTCCCAACATGTTTCTGGTAACTTCGCAATAGATCATGAAAAATTTATAAATAATATAAAAAAATATTAAAAAAATACCGACTACTTTAAAAAATTCTTATCAAAGTAATCGGTATTTTTATGTTTATTTAATTTGATTTATTATTTTATCTATATCAAAACCGTATCTTTTTGCAAGTTCATCACCATCACCGGAGAGTCCAAATCTGTCCACTCCGATGGCGATGAAGTTGTTGTTATTCTTTAACTTATACCAGGCATCAACTCTTCCCGCTTCTAAAACTATTCTATCCATATCTTGCGGTAGAATTTGATTTATATATTCTTCATTTTGATTTAAAAACTTTTCTCTATCTGGGATAGATACAATATTATTTTCAATTCCTTTATTCAATAGCTTTTCTGATATTTTATAACATAAATTAACTTCTGATCCCGATCCTATGAGAACTATTTTAGGATTCTTCATCTTTTTAACTATATATCCACCTTTTATTGAATCTTTGAAATCTGTATTTTTTTCATTATAATTGAGATCTTGTCTACTCATTATAAGTACTGTAGGTTTATTGGTTTCTTTTAAAACTCTAAGCCAAGCCGTTTTAACTTCATCAGAATCTGCCGGTCTTATTACATTTAAATTAGGTATGAGTCTTAAAGATTCTATCTGTTCTACTGGTTCATGTGTTGGACCATCTCCTCCAACATATATTGAATCATGGGTATATATAAAAATAACTGGTAAATTCATCAAAGCTGCCATTCTTATTGGATTTCTCATATAATCAGAAAACACGAGATATGTTGAACAAAAAACTCTAAATCCACCATGTAAAGCTATTCCATTTACTATTGCTCCCATTGCGTGTTCTCTTATTCCAAAATGTATATTCCTTTGAGAAAAATCATCTTTATTTATATAATTACTATTGTTTATCACTGTATTTGTTGATGGTCCTAAATCTGCAGATCCTCCTATTAAATAATCTAAATCTTCAGAGATTATATTCAAAATTTCACCTGATGCTTTTCTTGTTGCTATCGGATTTTTTTGTTTTTTATTTATAATATTCTCTATTAAATTTTCATCAAATGAAAGATTTAATCCTTGCTCAAAATTCTTCAATTTTTTAGGATTTTCTTTTGACCATTCTTCAAATGTTTTCTCCCATTTTATATAATTATCTTTTTGTTCTTTTTGTATTTTTTGAAAATATTCTAAAACATCTTCTGTAATATAAAATTTTTCATTTTCTGGTATATTTATATTTCTTTTTAATCCTATTATTTCATCTTCTCCAAGTGGAGATCCGTGAGCTTCTTTTGTATCTTGTTTAGTTGGAGCATATTTTGCTATATTTGTTTTGGCTATTATTATTGTAGGTTTTTCTTTTTGAATTTTAGCATCATTTATTGCTTTTTCTATTTGTTTTATATCATGTCCATCTATATTTTCAATTACATTCCAATTCAATGATTCAAATTTTTTTGCAATATTTTCTGTAAATGCAATATCGGTATTGCCTTCTATGGTTATTTTATTGCTATCATATATAACTATTAATTTTTCTAAACCGAGATGGCCAGCTATGGATGCTGCTTCAGTAGATATACCTTCCATCAAACATCCATCACCAACTATTGTATATGTATAATGATCTATTATTTTATGTTTTTCAGTATTATATCTTTCTGCAAGCATTTTTTCAGCAATTGCCATTCCAACAGCATTAGAAAAACCTTGACCAAGAGGACCTGTTGAACAATCTACTCCAGGTGTTACACCATATTCTGGATGCCCAGGAGTTATAGAATCGAGCTGTTTGAAATTTTTTATGTCTTCAAGAGATATATATCCATTTAAATATAAATATGAATATAATAGCATAGAACCATGGCCTGCTGATAAAACAAATCTATCTCTATTTATCCATTTATCATTTTCATTAGTATTTTTTATAATTCCCGAAAACAAAACTGCACCTATTTCAGCACATCCAAGAGGCATTCCAGGATGACCTGATCCAGCTTTTTGAACTGCATCCGCAGTTAGACCTCTAACAATATTTGCAACTTTATTTAGCATATGATTCAGCTCCTTAAATTTTTAATATATCTTTTATATAATTAAGTATTTCTAAAGAACTTCCAAAACTTATGATATTTTGTACAAAATTTTCTGTATATAATAGAGTCAATAATTCGCCCATAGCTGGTATATGTTTTGATTTATCTTTAACAGCTAAAAGAAATATTAACTTTACTGGATCATATTCGTGATTAAAATTAACTCCCTTTTTTATTATAAATAATGATAATCCAGCATGTTTAACACCGTCTTCTGGATGTGCATGTATCAAACTAACTCCTGGTGCTATAACTGAATAAGGCCCCTTATCTTCTATTATATTTATACAACTTTCTATATATGTTTTTTCTATTATTCCATCATTCAATAAAGATTTTCCAGCTTTTTTTATAGCCTCTTTCCAATTCAATACTTTATTTATAGAATTTATATATTTCTCTTTCAAAATATCTTGTAAATGGTATTGTTGAATTTTTGCTAGATTTTTTTCTCTTATTTTTATATCTTTTTCTGTAAAGTATTTTTTTAAATTATTTATAAGTTTTTTCTCATCTTTAATTTCTGAACTCTTTTTTATGATTTTTAATAAATCTTCTATATTTATTTTTTTTTCTTCTTTTTTTGTTTTATGTGTTTTTTCATTATTTTTCATATATTGATATATTTTTTTTATATCGGATTCATTTAAAAGTGGATTCACTTTGATAACTGGTAATTTTTCATTTTCTAATTCAAATGTACTTATTATCATATCTATATCTTTCAAATTACTTTCTTTTTCATAATCAAAAACGGATGCTTTATTTTTAACTTTTATATTTGGAAACTCTTTTTTCAATCTCGATTCAAGAATAGTTGTAGTACCTATTCCACTCGAACATACAAGAACTGCATTGAATTCATGATTTTCTTCTTTATTTCTTTCTATTGCAGCCCCAAAATGTAAAGCTATATATCCTATCTCATTTTCATCTATATTTTTAGCAAAATTGGATTGTATTAATTTCGAAGCTTTTTTAGTTGCATCATAGATTTCGGGATATTTCTCTTTTATTTCTTTTAAAAGTGGATTATTTAAAGGTAAATTATACTCTATTCTATTGAGAGCTGCTTTCAAATGTAAATAAAGACCTCTTAACATATCTTCATCTTGAGATATTTTTATATTCATTATCTCTTCAAAAATCTTTGACATTTCAAGACTTATTGCATATATTTCATTATCTTTATTATTTTTAAAGTTTGGATTATTCAATTTTTCTCTTTTTTTAGCACCTAAAAAATGAAAAGTTATAAAACCTATTTCAGATTCTGGAACTTTTATATCATAATACTTTTCAATCATTGAAGAAACTTCTTTAGCTATTTTAAATTCTTTGGTGTTTTTTAATTCTATGAGTTGTGATTCTGGAAGAAATATATCTTTACCATTTCTCAATCTTTTTATAGCAAGTGCTATGTGAACTATCAAAGCTGCATAATCAGAGTCTGCAAATTTAAAGTTTAATTTTTCTTGAGCTTGATGTACTATTTCTTGAAGTTTTAATATATCTATATGTCCTATTAATTTATCAAATTCTTTTATAAAATTTTTTTCAAGTCTTCTATCTGCAAGTTTATTATTTTGTATTATATTTAAAAACCTTAAAATTTCCCCTTCACTGGATGTATTTTCGAGTAAAAATGTTATTGCATGCCTTATATTTATTTCTTCACCATTAATTTTAAATCCATAATTTGGCTTTCTTATAAGATTTAAATTATTATTTTTTAACCATATTTCAATTTCATCAAAGTCATTCAATATTGTAGATGGACTCACAAGTAAGAGTTCTTCAAAATCTTTTATTTGAAGGGGTTTTTCAGATTGAAATAATTTAAAAAGAATTAAAATAATTCTCTCTTCTTTAGTTAAAAAAGAGCTAAAATTTTCTGTATTTTTAAAATTCTCTTTAAATCTTTGAAAATCTTCATCTTTTCCTTGTATACTGATACCTTTATGCGGTTTTCTAATTAATTTTATTTCATAAATTTTTAAAATTTCTTCTATCTCATCAAGATCATATCTTATAGTTCTTGGACTGACTTGAAATTTTTGAGATAATTCTTTTATAGTAGTATTCTTTGTTTCATAAAGATACTTTATTATATGATAATTTCTAGTTTTTAGTTCCATTTAAATCACTCCAAATGGATTCATATTTGAATGCCAGTCTCACATATATAGTGAAACTGGCCATTTATTTAAAATAATTTTGCTATACTTCCAATTATTAATCCTATTAATCCAAAATCTGCATCTCCAAATGTAGTATTTGCAAATCCAAGATCTCCAAGAACTGGTAATAAAAGAGCTGGTAAAAATGTTATGATTAAACCATTAACAAACGCTCCAAATATAGCTCCTCTCTTTCCACCAGTTGCATTTCCAAAAACTCCTGCCGTAGCTCCCGTAAAGAAATGTGGAACCATCCCAGGTATTATAACTGCAAGTCCCAAAGGTTTCATCAAAAACATTCCAACAACTCCACCTAAAAAGCTTGCTAAAAATCCTATTATAACTGCCATAGGTGCATATGGAAATACTATAGGACAGTCAAGAGCTGGTTTAGCTTCTGGAACTATTTTTTCAGCTATTCCCTTGAATGCAGGTATTATTTCTCCAAGTATCATACGAACACCCATAAGAATAACACTTACACCAGCTGCAAAGGTTAACCCTTGAATTATAGAGAACATGAACCAACTTTGTCCTCCTGAATATTTTGACACCACTTCTTGGCCTGCTTTTAAAGTCACTATGAAAAATATAACTATCATAGTTATAGCTGTAGATAATATAGAGTCTTTCAAGAATTTTAAAGATGATGGAACTTTAACTTCTTCTGTTGATTTTTCTGGATTTCCAACTAATTTACCAGTTAAACCAGCGGCTAAATATCCTACTGTTCCAAAATGGCCCAAAGCTATATCATCATTTCCAGTAATTTTTCTCATGAATGGTTGTGCGAGTGCTGGCATCAATACCATGATAAAACCAAGAAGTATAGATCCCAATATTATTAAAGGTACTCCTGTCATTCCAGCTGTTCCAAGAACTGCTGATAATAAAGCTGCCATAAAAAATGTATGATGACCTGTTAAAAAAACATATTTCAAAGGTGTAAATCTTGCTATAGCAAGGTTTGCAATAAATCCAAAACCCATTATTAAAGCCGTTTCTTTACCAAAAGTTTTTTGAGCAATTGCGACTATTGCTTCATTATTAGGAATAACTCCTTGAACATTGAATCCTTCTTGAATTAAAGGACCTAAATTATCAAGACTTCCTATGAGAACTCCGGCTCCAGCACCAAGAATGATAAATCCCAAAATACTTTTGAGTGTTCCTGATACAATTTTTGAAAATGATTCTTTAAGAGCTATAAGTCCTATCATAGCCATCAATCCAACGAGTATTGATGGTTGACTCAACACTTCATCAACAATAAAATTTAAAATACTCATCCCTTAACCTCCCTATTTAACCATTTATAATACCTTCTAATTTCTCTTTTATCTCAGTTTTATCTGTCATATTTTTTATTGAAACTATCTTAGCCTTATGACCTGCAAGTTGTTCTGCTATTTCTGGAGAAGCTACAATTATATCTGCATTCATGCTAACGGCACTTGAAACATCTGCTACTTCAACATCTGCATCTATTTTCATTTCTTTTAACACACTTTCAACTGCCATTCTCAACATTAAAGAACTTCCCAAACCCATACCACATACTGATAATATTTTCATATTGATTCCTCCTATTCAGATAAAATTTTATGTATATATTGATATATTTCTTTTTCTTTTAAAGAAGCTATAGTATTTATTGCATTTTCTTGCATTAAGACATTCATGAGTTCTCTCATTGCCTGTATATGTTGATCATTATCAATTGCTCCCAAAGTTATCGCAACTTTAACCGGATCATGATCTTTATTTCCAAAATTAACAGGTTCTTTCAAGGTTATTAAACCCATACATAATTTTTTTACGCCATCTTCTGGTCTGGCATGTAACAATGCTATTCCATCGGCAATAACAACATAAGGTCCATTTTTTCTTATTGATTCTTTCATAGCTTCTATATAGTTTTCAGTTATTAAATTTTGATTTAAAAGTATTTTCCCAGATTCATCTACTACTTCTTCCCAATTTTTTGCTTTTATACAACTTTTTATATTTTTTTCATTTAATAATTCTAAAAGCATAATTTCACTCCTTACATTGAATAATTATAATAATATTTTTTCTTTCATTAGATTGATTTTATACTAAAACCCTCATAAAATCAAGGCAAAATCACTTCTATTCTTTCAAAATCATTGTGGCAATAATCTAATAATTGCCATATTTTTAATATTTATGTTGTATTTTTTAATATAAAAAAGTTTTTAATCTTTATTCAAGAATAAACATCATAAATCATAAATAATAAGATTTAATAACCAAACATTATATAGCAATATTCATTTTAAGTTTATTTTTATAATATGATAATATCATATTATAAGGGGGAAAAATATTATTTTTATTATTGATCAGGGAGGGATAAATTTGAACAGCGGAATAGATTTTTGGGTTTATGCCGTAAAATATGAAAACCCAGTAACAAAAAAAATTATTTCTGAACTAAAAACAAGTATGGATTTTGGTTCTATTCCCTATGTTGAAGATATATTATCTAAAGGGGAAGTGTTGCGTAAACTGAAAAAAGGTGAAAAATTCTGTGTTGTATACAATAAAGCGGGAAATTGGGTAAAGGGTTCGGAAATAAAAAATTTAAATGATCATTTTTTAAGAATTGATGATGAAGAGATAGAAGAAGACTTTTTAGGTCCTATAAATCAATTTTAATATTTTAATCATTTCAAATCATCTATAAAAGTTAATAAATCTAAAAAACAAGGATCTATAATTATTTTATTGCTATAAATCCTTGTTTTTATATTTAAAATTTATAATTTAAAATTTATCTTTTTTTCAATTTTACCCATATCATATGGAGATCCCAAAGCTAAAAATAAAGCCAATTCTATTGGTAATCCTTTTTCTATTATTTTTTCGCATGTTTTTTTTACATTGTAATCAACTTTTCTAAACTCATGATGATATACATTGCTTTCTATATTTAAAACTAAATATATTGCTTTTGCTTCCCCTTCTTTTGTTCTTCCTACACTTCCAGCATTAAATATGATTTTACCATTAACGTTTCTAATCATGGATAAATGAGTATGACCATTTATTACTATATTTTCTTTTACTTTTTCTATTATCGTATTCAGTCTTTTTACATCTGTATCAGGTTTTATATATTCAAGCAAACTATTCAAGGGACTACCATGAACTAATAAAATAGAAACTTCTTCTAATTTAATACTTAATTTATGAGGTAAATTTTTTAAAAAATTTTTATTATCTTCAGTCGTATTTTTAATAGTCCAATTTATAGATATATCTCCAACTTGTGTTTCTTTTCCTGGATTATATGAACATCCACAGTTATCTTTTTCATTTCCTATTGCATCATCATAATTACCCATAATACTTTGAATTTTATTATTTTTAATTAATTCAATTACTTCATTTGGATTAGGTCCATATCCAACAAGATCTCCTAAACAGTATATTTTATCTATATTTTGCTTTTTTATATCATTTAATACCGCTGTTAAAGCTTCAATATTTCCATGAATATCTGATATAAATGCTACTTTCATAAAATCACCTCACTAATTTATAAATTTATTTTTAGTTTTATTTGCTATTTTTACTAAAGTTAGCATTACAGGAACTTCTACTAATACACCTACTACTGTAGCCAAAGCTGCTCCTGATTCTAAACCAAATAATGTTATAGCTGTTGCAACTGCTAATTCAAAAAAATTACTTGCTCCTATCATTCCAGCAGGTGCAGCTACACTATAGTTTAAATTCCATTTATAAGCCCAAAAGTATCCAATACCGAAAATGAAAAATGTTTGTATTATTAGTGGAATTGATATTAAAAATATATGTAAAGGATTTTTTATTATTACATCTCCTTGAAATGAAAACAAAAGAATAAGGGTCAATAATAATCCTATTGTAGTTATAGAATTGAACTTTGGAATAAATTTTTCTATTAAATATTTTTCACCATATTTTTTTACTATTCTTATTCTAGATATATAAGCTGTTGTTAATGGTATAACTATAAAAATAAAAACTGAGAAAAAGATTGTTGAAAATGGAATATTTATATTACTAATTTTTAATAATATTCCAACAATTGGAGTATATGCGATTAATAAAATTAAATCATTAATAGCTACTTGTACTAATGTATAAGATGCATCACCATCAGTTAAATAACTCCACACAAAAACCATAGCAGTACAAGGAGCAGCTCCCAATAAAACGGCTCCTGCTAAATATTCAGATGCAATATTATCAGGAATTATACCGTTAAAAATAATTTTTAAAAATAACCATGCAAAAAAATACATAGTAAATGGTTTTATTAACCAATTTACAGTAAGAGTTATAAAAAGTCCTTTAGGTTTTTTACCAGCATTCAAAATACTTGTAAAATCTATTTTTAACATCATTGGATATATCATGAGCCAAATTAATATTGCAATTGGAATAGATACATTAAAATATTCAAATTTGCTTAAAAATAATGGAATTTGTGGAATAAATTGCCCAATTAAAATACCTATTAATATGCTAATAGCTACCCAAAGCGTTAAATATTTTTCAAAAGTGTTGATTTTTTTCATAGAATCACCCCTTACAAATATTTTTTTGTTTTTTTAAAGATTCTATATCGCCATTTAAAAAATTTTTTTCTCTTAATTTTAAAATAATTTCATTTATAAATTTGTATTCATTTATTTTTTCAAAGTTTATACTATAATAACTCCAATTTCCTTCTTTTCTTTTTTTTATTAACTTCAATAAAAGCATTTTTTTTATGTGTTTTGATATATTAGGTTGTTTTAGATTTAGTATGTTTTCTATATCGCATATACAACATTCTTTTTCATATAATAAGTTAAATATTCTAATTCTTGTTTCATCTGAAAATATTTTTATAATTTCTATTAAGTCTTCCATAAAATCACCCCTCTTTATAACTATATCGCCATATAGTTATATATTAAATTTATTTCGTTAATTTTTTTTTTATTTTTGTTAATTTTTATAAAGATGTTGATTTTATAAAAATATCAGTATATAATCAAATTGTTATATAATTAAAAAATTATATTATTCTTGGAGGTGTTGATAATTAATAAAAATATTTTAAAAAAATTAAAAGCTATTTCACATGAAGAAAGGCTAAATATTTTAAAAACACTAATAAAAGAACCTACTTGTGTTTGTGAGTTAAATAAAAATTCAAACTATTCTCAACCTAATTTGTCAAAACATCTTAAAATTCTAAAAGATGCTGATATTATAGATTATAAAAAAGAAGGAAATAAGGTCATTTATTTTATAATTGATAAAAAAATAATAGAGGTCTTAAAAATTTTATCTATTTAAATGGGGTGAATTATGTTTGTATGGTTAGAAAATCTGATAACTCTTTTAGTTGAAAATGTTTTCAAATTAGATGTAAGTTCTAATATAGGTTCATCTGTTCATTTTTTCTTTTATGATGTAATTAAAATCATTATATTATTATCGATAATGATTTTTATAATTTCATTTATTAGAAGTTTTTTTCCACCAGAAAAAACTAAAAAAATTCTTGAAAAATTTCCAGGGATTATTGGAAATTTTATGGCATCTTTATTAGGTATAGTAACTCCATTTTGTTCTTGTTCTTCTGTTCCTATATTTATTGGATTTATTGAAGGTGGAGTTCCTTTGGGAGTTACATTTTCTTTTTTAATTACGTCGCCTATAATAAATGAAGCTGCTTTTGCAATTTTATTGGCTTCTTTTGGATGGAAAATAGCAGTTATTTATGTGATATCTGGTGTATTAATTGGTACTATTGGTGGTATAATAATTGGAAAATTAAAGTTAGAAGATCAAGTAGAAGAATATGTTTATAAAATGCAAATGGGCGATGCTGTTATCGAACAATTAAGTTTTAAACAAAGAATGTCTTTTGCTTTAGAAAATGTAAAAGATATAATAAAAAGAATTTGGTTGTTTTTATTAATAGGTATAGGTATAGGTGCTTTGATCCATGGTTATGCACCTCAAGAATTTTTAATAAAATATGCGGGTCCTGAAAATCCATTTTCAGTTATTGTATCTACTATCATAGCTGTACCTCTTTATTCTAATGCATTAGGTACAATTCCGATTGCTGAAGCTTTGATAGGAAAAGGTGTTGGTATAGGTACCGCACTTGCTTTTATGATGGCAACAACAGCATTATCTTTACCAGAAGGCATATTATTAAGAAAAGTTATAAAACCTAAGCTTATAATAGTATTTTTTGCTATTACGTCTATTGCTATAATATTAACTGGATACTTGTTTAATATTATATTATAATTAACTGTTTGTAAGCGGAGAGATGAATAATAAATATAGGTTTATTGATATAGAGCTTGTAAGGATATGTTAAAAATTTTACTAAATAAAAAGGAGTGGTTTAAATGAAAGTTAAAATTTTAGGTAGCGGTTGTGCTAATTGCAATAAATTAGAAAAAAATACAATAGACGCTTTAAAAGATCTAAATATTGATTATGAAATTGAACATGTAAAAGATTATGAAAAAATAATGGGATATGGTGTCATGAAAACCCCAGCTTTAGTTGTAGATGAAAAAGTTATTATTTCTGGTAGAGTATCAAAAAAAGATGAAATAAAAAATTTAATAAAAAATTATAGTTAGAGAGTATAAGAAATTTTGTCTAAAAAAAACACCTTATTTGGTTTAATATTACTACCAAATTTGGTGTTTTTTTATAAGTTTATATCATCTTTAAATCTCATAGTATTTTTTATGAGATTATCATTTTCTCTCCATTTTTTTCTCACTTTCACAAAAAGATCTAAATATACTTTCATTTCGAAAAGTTCTTCTATATCTTTTCTGGCATGCTGACCTATTTTTTTTATCATAGTTCCTGATTTACCAATTATTATAGGTTTTTGAGAATCTTTTTCTATATATATTTCTGCTCTCACATACAACATCCCATTTTCTCTTTGTTTTAAATCTTCAACAACAACTCCAGTTGAATGTGGAATTTCTTCTCTGGTTAAATGAAAGATTTTTTCTCTTATCAATTCTGATATTATAAATCTCGATGGCTTGTCTGATATTATATCATCTGGATAATATTTAGGCCCTTCTGGAAGATTTGTTTTTATAGCATTTAAAAGTTCTGATAGGTTTTCTCCAGTTAAAGCTGAAACTTCAAATATTCCTTTTAAATTATCTATACTTCCTTCTAATTTATTAATGGCATTAGTTATTATACCTTTATTTTTTATAGCATCTATTTTATTTATAACTATAATGGCAGGAATTTTTGAACCGTTTATTATTTCAGCAACTCTTAAATCAGATTTTCTTACACCATCTATTGGATCTACTACGAAAAGTATCAAATCTACTCCTCTTAATGCTCCAATTGCAATATCTACCATATATTTACCAAGTTTATGCAAAGGTTTATGTATTCCAGGAGTATCCACAAAAACTATTTGATGATCTTCTTGTGTTAAAACACAATTTATTCTATTTCTAGTAGTTTGAGGTTTATCTGAAGTTATAACTATTTTTTGTCCCATTAAAGCGTTTATTATTGTAGATTTTCCCACATTTGGTTTTCCAGCCATTGAAACAAATCCACTTTTGAATTCCGACATCTTTTACCTCCATATATTAATAAAAGCATGAATATACTTTTTTATATTGTTTTCATCTTTTCCATAACAAGTTTTGTAGCTCTACAATCATCTTCATTATAATCAAGAATCGATTTCATTATCCCTTGTTCTCCCTTTAAATATCTTTTATATTCAAGTATCACTGCATACCCATTTAAATCGGTTCTCCAATGAAATCCAAAATACTTGCTTATATCTTTTAAAGAGTATGAAGTAACTGGAAAAGAATAGTTTTTTATTATTATTTCATACAAATCTATTGAATTTTTTAAAATTTTCTCTATTCTCTTTTTTAATTCTGGCTTTATTTCAGCAACTTTTCTTAAAGATTGAACATCATGAACATCATAATGAATTAAAATTCTTTCTTGTTTTTCCAAGAATTCTATCATTTCAAGATATTTATGATCATCTTCTTTACTTTCAAATATAAAAGGAATATATTGATCATCTAAAAGATATCCAAAAAGAAAATCATTTTCATGATAAGTCTCGACATCGAAGATTATATATTTCTCAGGAAGTTTAACCTTTCTAAGTTTTAAAGGAGTATTTTCATAAACCGATTTCAAATTATATAGAGATTTTCTTTGAAATGGCCTAAATTTATCTATTTTATCTGTTTTTATAACTTCAAGAGGATCTACATTCATAACCTCAAAATCTTTAAGAACTCTTTCAGATATAGATGGAACAACTATCAAATTTCCACTATCCAAAAGTTCTTTATGACATTCTTGTTTTATCTTACAAAATCTACAATGAGATCCTGGATCTTTATACATGAACTTTAAATCTATTATTTCGGATAATATTCTTTTTTCTTTTTTTAATATATCTTGTTCAGTTATATCATGTACTTGATTTCCAAGTTCAAAATGGTATTTTTTAACCTGTTTTCCCTGTTTTTTAAAATAAAGATAAACCGCATAAGCATGTATCCAGTGATAAAATCTTAAACGATTTCCCGCTCTCACTATATGTACCACACCATCTTCGAAACTTTCATAATTTGCTTCAAATTTCATATCTTCAATTTCTACAGAAAAATATGTACCTGGTCTTTTGTAAGAGGGTTCATAATAAGGACAATTTTTAAGATTTTCAAAATAAATGATATTCATTAATTAACACCTTTTCTAATATTATATTTATAAGTATGGATTTGAAAATTCAAATCCATACTATAATTCTTTAAGTTTTTCAGCTAAAACAATTGAATTTTCTATAAATGAATCACCTTGTTTAACAAAATAATCTAAAAACATATTTTCAACATTTTCATAGTCCATACGAGTTTCTTTTTTTATCATTCCAACAAATTCGCTATATTGTGAAAATTTATCCATAAAATATTCATTGTTTTTAACAAGATTTATAACATTTTCTTCATCATATATCAAATCTTCATTCAAGCCATACAATGATTTTTTTAATTCTTCACTATCAGTTTCTAAAACACTAAATCCCATCATACCCTTAGAAACTTTTGCAGGTTTATAATTAAAAAATCTTTTTAGTATTTTCTTTTTCATTATAAGATTCAGTATAAACCATAAAAATTTTTTTTCTGATTCTGTCTCAAATTTATTGGCTAAATTTATATATCTATTAGTTTCTATACTAAAAACTATCATTTTACCAGAGTTCACTACATCCATTTGAAATATATTTTTTTTATTTGTCAATAAATCTATTGAGTATTCTCTTATGAGGTTTAATAACTTTATAGACCTTTCAAAGCCAAACATAACTTCTTCATGACTTTTTCTTTCATCTATATAATTAAAACATAGTATTTCAAGTTCTCCACTTTCAAGAAAAAATTTCACATATTCTCTAAAATCCTCCCATAAAAGAGGTAAATTATAGTTTTCTATCCTATAATTGCACATAGTTTCACTTCTCAATAAATTGTTGACTTCTTGAAATTCCTTATCAGTATTTTTATTTCCAGCCCATATTTCAAGTACTCTGTCATAATCAACCATTATTACTTTTACATCTTGATTATCTATATCTTTACCATTAAAATATACAACAGATGGGAAAGATAATTCTGTTATATCTTCATCTGATATAAAACCTGTAATCCTGTTTTTTAAATCTAAATCCTTCAATTTTTCAAAAAATTTCAATTTCGCAAGCCCCCTTATTTATAATCAACCTTGATAAAGTCTTGTAACATCCCCTATGTCATAGAAAAGATTTGCCAAAGTCTTCAGAAATCCTAATCTATTCAATCTAATGGCTTCATCTTTATCCATAACAAAAACTTTGTCAAAGTAATTATCAATAGAACCCTTCAAAAATAATAATTCATTAATAGCTGATTTATAATCCATAATTCTTATATATTCCTCAAAATTACCTTTAACTTCTAAATATTTATCAAATAATTCTTTTTCTGCTTCTTCTTTAAACATTCTTCCTGAATATTCATATGAATTATGAGACTTTGAAATATTGTTAACTCTTTGAAATGCGGTTATAAATTCTTTAAATTCTTCTTTTTCAACAAATTCTTTGAGTGCTTGCGCACTAAGATAGGCTCTTAAAGGTCTATTCCAATTTATAAGTGTTGTAGATATTATATCAGAATTCATATTTTCTTTTAAAAGTATAGTCTCAAATCTCGAACTCATAAAATCAGAAATTTTTTCTAATTCATCATTAACCTTTAATATATTTATAGATTCTTTAAATAATTCTTTCAAATCTAATTCCCATTCTTTGTCTATTATTATTCTAAAAATACCAAATGCTTTTCTTCTAAGTGCAAAAGGATCTTTAGAACCTGTTGGAACTTTTCCTATACCTATATAACCAGCAATATCATCTATTCTATCCGATAAAGATACTACATTGGCCACAAGATTTTTTGGTATTGAATCATTTTCTTCAATTGGATGATAATGAAGTGAACTCGCTAAATATACATCTTCATCTTCTTTCATCTCTTTTAATATTATTCTTCCCATATCACCTTGAAGTTCCGAAAATTCATAAACAACTTTTGAAGTGACATCTATTTTTGAAAGTTTTGCTGCTCTTTTAACATTTTTATTTTCATATTTTATCTTATTTGCTATTATTTGAGAAAGTTGTTCCATCCTTAGAACTTTGTCCTTATAAGTACCAAGTCCTTTTTGATATGTTATAGAATCTAAATTTTCAAATCTTTCACCCAATGAAACTTTTAAATCATCTTCATAATAAAAAGCAGCATCATCAAGTCTCGCATTTATAACCCTTGCATAGCCTTTAATTATGTTCTTTTCTCTTCCTATTCCATCTTGAAAAGACACAAATTTATTGGACATTTTATTATTTTCTTTTGCAACAAAGCTTCTTTGATGATGTTTAACAGTCACAATTATAATCTCTTCTGGAAGTTTCATATATTTTTCTTTAAACTCTCCAACAACTCCAGTTGGATATTCCGTTAATTGAGCTATTTCTTCTATCAAACTTTGATCTTCATCTATTTCTAAATCATATTCTTCTTTTATTCTTTTTAATTCTTTTTTTATCTTTTCTATCCTATTATCATAGTCTGGTATTACATAATTCTTTTCTAATTCGCTTTCATAATCATTTACATTTGATAATTCTATTTCATCACCAAAAAACCTATGTCCATATGTTTTAGAAGAAGATTTTTTGTTGAATATTTCAAATTCTACTACTTTATCATTGAATAAACTACATACCCAATGAACAGGTCTTACAAACTCAAATTTACCTTCAGACCATTTCATAGATTTTTTAAAATTCATTTTTAAGATTATTTCTGGAATTATTTCTTTTAAAACTTCTATTGTATCTTCACCTTTTTTATAAATTTCTGCAAAAACATAATCATTATTTCCTATTTTTCTTATAACAACTTCATCTTCATTTATTCCAGCACCTTTTAAAAATCCTATAAGAGCTTTTGTAGGTTTATTTTCTTTGTCATAACATATATTCTTTGGCGGCCCTTTTCTTTCTTCTTTTGAGTCTTCTTGTTTTTCTTCAAGACCATCTATAATAGCTCCAAACCTTCTAGGTGCTATGAATATATTTATATTTTTATATTTTATATTTTTATTTTTCAAACTATTTTTCAAGTTCTCTTCGAGTTGTACAATTATATTTTTGTATTCACTTGATGGAAGTTCTTCAACTCCTATTTCAAATAAAAATTTATTCATTTTTATCTCCTCCATCTTTTACATCGACATAAACCTGAGCACATTTTCTCGCCATATTTCTTATATCAAGTATATATTTCTGTCTCTCATTAACAGATATAGCATTTCTTGCATCAAGCATATTAAAGGAATGTGCCGTTTTAGTAAGAAAATCATATGCTGGCAAATAAAGATTTTTTTCTATTAATCTTTCAAATTCTTTTTTATATATATTATATAGAGATTCAAACATATTTATATCTGCTTCATCGAAATTATATATTGAAAATTGTCTTTCATTCTCATGATATATACTGCCATAAAAAGTGTCATCATTCCACTTAGTTTCATAAACATTTTCGATATTTTGAAGATACATGGCAATTCTTTCAACCCCATATGTTATTTCTACTGTTATAGGACTCAAAGATATTCCACCCATCTGTTGAAAATAAGTAAATTGTGTTATTTCCATACCATCAAGCCATACTTCCCAACCAACTCCCCAAGCTCCGAGAGTAGGGGATTCCCAATTATCTTCAACAAATCTAATATCATGTTCTTCAGGACTTATACCTATACTTCTCAACGAATCTAAATATATTTCCTGAATATTTTCTGGTGATGGTTTTATAATAACTTGATATTGATAAAATCTTTGCATTCTATTTGGATTTTCACCATATCTACCATCTGTTGGTCTTCTACATGGTTGAACATATGCAACTTTTTTTTCTTCAACACCCAAAGATCCAAAAAAAGTCGATGGGCTATAAGTTCCAGCCCCCATTTCCATATCATATGGTTCATCTATTATGCAATTTTGTTTTGACCAAAACTCATGCAATTTCATTATTAAGTCTTGTATATTCAACTCAAACTACCTCCATTATTCGAGCGAAATGAGCATAGGATAATGATTCTGTCCACCTTCATGTATTTCAATTTCAACATTAGGCTCTTTTTGCATTATATTATTTATCATATTATTTATATCTTCTAAGTTTGAACCTTCTCCATAAAATATAGTTACTATTTCATAACCTTCTTCTAAAAAGTCTAAAAGCACTTTTTCAGTTTCTATATAAAGATTATCTCCATGTGCCTTTAAATCTTTACCTGCAAAAACGAGATATTCATCTTTTTTTATCTGTTGACCAGATATTTCTGAATCTCTAACTGCATAAGTAACATCAACAGGAATTATTCCTTTGACATATTCAGTCATAGAATTTTTTAGTTCTTCAGCTTCTAATGAATCATCAAATCCCAACATAGCCGAAACTCCTTCTTGGACATATTTTGTAGGAATTACAATAACATTTTTTTCTGACATTTCAGCTGCTTTTTCTGCCGTCATAACTATGTTTGGATTATTGGGAAGAATGATGATATTTTCATATTGCATGGAGTTTATGGAATCTGATATATCTTTAATGCTTGGATTCATAGTTTGACCACCAGATATTACTCTATTAACTCCAAGGCTTTTTAATACATTTGTTATTCCTATTCCTGGAGATACGGCAACTATACCCCATTTTCTATCTTCATCATCTTCTACTTCAATTTCTTCAATTTTCTTTTCTTTATTGGCATTTATATTTTCAACAACATGTTCATGTTGAACCTTCATATTATCAGCTTTTACTTTCATTAAATCACCATATTCAAGAAACTTCTCAAAAACATTTCCTGGATGATTTGTATGTACATGACATTTTAAATATTCATTTTGATGAACTAAAACGATAGAATCTCCTATTTCTTCAAGGAAATTTCTTATAGTATCAAGCTCTTCTTTCGTGAGATCTTCATTTGTTAGTTGAAGAACACATTCTGTACAATATTGAAAAGTAAGATCTTCATAGGCTATTTCTGCAATTTCAGAAGATGTTGCATTTTCTATTTGTGCTATATTTACTTCTGTATCGCCATGAATTGCATCTCTAAATCCTTTAAGGATATAAGCAAGCCCTTTAGCTCCTGCATCCACAACCTTAGCTTCTCTTAATTTTTTTAAGTATTTAGGTGTTTCATCGACTATCTCAAATGAAATTATTGATAATTTATCCATAAATTCTAAAAAGTCGGTAATTTCTGAAAGTTCTTCTCTTGCCCTCTCTGAAAGCCTTCTTATCAATGTTAACATAGTTCCTTCAACAGGTTTTATAACAGCACCATATGCAACTTCTTTGGCATTATCCAATGCCATTATAAAGTCTTTTGTAGTT
Organism: Oceanotoga teriensis; assembly: GCF_003148465.1. Classification (NCBI taxonomy): domain Bacteria; kingdom Thermotogati; phylum Thermotogota; class Thermotogae; order Petrotogales; family Petrotogaceae; genus Oceanotoga; species Oceanotoga teriensis. The sequence goes on along the minus strand of NZ_QGGI01000010.1, from coordinate 55,597 downwards.
ATTTTCTTTTTTCCGTCTAAAGCTTCTGTAAAACCTCTAAATATTTGAGAGAGTATAACTCCAGAATTACCTCTTGCACCCATTAATAATCCATCTCTTAATGCTTTTAATACTTCTTTCAAATTGTTATTATTTTTTACTTTATCCAGCCATTGAACCGCTTCAAGTATAGCAGAACTCATATTTGATCCGGTATCTCCATCTGGGACAGGGAAAACATTTAATGCATTTATTTCATCTCTATTTTTTACAAGTACTTCAGCTGCTTTTTTTATGGCTATATATAAGTCTTTCCCTTCCAAATACTCTTTCATTTTTTTCATCACCCTTTCTTATAACTTTAACCCTGCAATATGTACATTAACTTGTACATCGTCATAATTTAGCATGGATACTATTCTATGATATACATTTTCCTGAGTATTTTGAGCAACCCTTTTAACAGGAAGACCATATTCTAAAACCAAATGTAAATCTACATTAATTTTGCCATCTTCCTCAACAATATTTATACCTTTTGATTCATCTTTAGTCCATAAGTTTGCTAACTTATCAAAAAACCCCTGTTTCCCCATTTCTACAGTCCCATAAGATTCTATAACAGCTTTATAAACTATTTCTTTAACTACCTCATGTCTTATAGTAACTGCACCGAATTCTGTATCTACAATCATTGAATTCACCTCCAAGGTTATTTTTAATCATATAATACTGCCGATAAATAACCAACAACACTCTCAAAATCGTTCAAGATCTCTCCACTGGTCGTATGATGCGTTATTTCAATGTTTTTCAATCCCATACTCAAAAGTATATAAGTAGGTAAATAACCACACATGGAGATATCATTTTTTTTAATCGTTTCTAACAATAATTCAGGATCATTTTCTTCTATTGCTTCTATAATCTTTTTATCTTTCTCAATAGTTGTTTTTTGATCTTCAAAATGATTCAAATCTGTTGAAGCAACTATAAAATCACCTTCATTAAATATTCCTTTAAAAGCTTCCAAAAATAATTTTAATTCAAATTGATCTACATGTGTAAAAGTTATCGGCACTATTTTAAAATTATTACCAAATACATAATTTAAAAATGGAAGCTGTACTTCAAGAGAGTGTTCGGCAAAATGACCATTTCTGTCAGGATTTATATTCAACATCCTACACATATCTAAAACCGTATCTTTATCAACTTCAAACTTTAAACCTGGTAAAGCCCAAAAATCTGAATCATCTATATTTATTCCAGAACCCAAACCTTTATGATCTGGTCCAAATAAAAATATTCTATTTGGACAACCAAATTTTGAAGCCTTCTTCAATGCTTTTGCAGTTGTTTTTCCTGAATAAACATAACCTGCATGGGGCAAAATCACCCCCACCTTTGAATTTAATTTATTTTCCATTTTAAATGTGTCTCTTTCAAAAATAAAATTTAATTTTTGTTTTAATTGCTCATCATTATCAGGGTAAAATAATCCTGCTACTGCGGGTTTTCTAATTATCATAATTTTTCACCCCTCATCCTCCGCCTCTGGATTATTGAGAACTTTTATATTTGTAATAATAATTATTTCATATTTGGAATATGAATTATCATAATTTTTAAATATACTTCCAAAAATAGGTATATCTTTAAGTATTGGTATACCTGTTTCTTTTTTTATATTTTTATCAAAAGACATAGATCCTATTTTAATTATTCCATTATTGTTCATTTTTAATTCGGTTTCTATATTTCTTTCATCTACAATAAGACTTTTATCTTTATTTTCAAACTCTGAAATGGTTATATTTATTTTAGATGTTACCATATCAGTTTTTCTATCATAATTACCAGATACTTTAAACTTGAATCCAGACTCCACTTTAGAAACTATTTCATTTTTTTTATCTATAATAGGTATGGAAATAACAGAGTTTATAATAGACTCTTTACCTTCATTGACATATATTATAGGTTTTGATACCAAAAAAACATCTTCATAAAAATCGGTGTTTTTAAATATATTTAAATTATAAATATTATAAAGATCTGTAATATTTAAGTTATTTATGTTGTTTCCAGTAAAAATATATAAAGAATATTTCAACAATTTTATATCAGAATAAAAATAAATAGTTTCTTCATCAATATAATTATACAATATTCTGTTATTTTCAAGAAAAGAAAAAAGTTCAAATAAATCAAGATCTTTAGAACTTAAAAATACATCTTTATCTTCAAAGTTACATATAGCTTTTATTCCTTCATTTTCACATACATAATTTATCAAATTAACTAAACTATATTTTTCTTTTTGTTCTTTAATATAAAATTGATTGGCGAGATCTTCTATAAAATCTTTTTGTTCTTCGCCATAACTTAAAATATAAAAATAATTATTATCATACTTTTCAAGTGGTAAATAATCTATATTCTTATCTATTATTATTTTATCAAATAAAAGCTTCATTTTATCGTTTACAACGAATATTTTATTTAATGTTTTCAAATTATTAAAACTTTTTTCGCTTTTTAACTCATTATTATCAACATAACTTATTTTTTCATTAAATTTATTAACCAATTCTTCAATAATAACAAGATCTTTTTCATTTCCATATATTAAAAAATAATTATCATAAAAACTAAAAACTTTTATATCATATATATATTCAAAAAATTTTATATCAGAATAACTACTCAAAATCTTATAATTATTAAAAACAAAAGATTCTTCATTAGATTCGAATTCTGAATTTCCACTCAAATCTTCATCATTATCTATATTTATTATTTCAAAATCATCATCTTCATCAACAATATTTAAAATTAATGGTAAAAATTCTGATTCATTTTTTTTATTATAACTTATAATTACAGTTTTATCATCATAAAATCTACTATCAATACCATATACCTCGTATAAAAGTCTTAAAAAATACTCTAAATTATAACTATTATTATTTAATGAAACTTTAAAGTCTGGTATTTCCGTAGAATTTATAAATTTAATTTCATATTTTTCAAATAATATTTCTAAAAAATCTATCAATTTTAAACTTTTAAAATAAAATTCTTCAAAATTAATCTTTTCTGTTCCAAAAAACTTTATCTTTGAATCATATTCCTCAATCTTTTCTAATGGAGCATAAAAAAATATATCTATTATATTATCATAAGTTTTTATTTTTTTTACTGGTCCATCATTTATAACATATTCTTTTTCTAAAAAAGAAGTGTTTTTAAATACAATCTTCACGAATGTTTTTATATCATTTGAAAATATATCATATTCACTTTCTTTAAAATTTAAAGTATTGTAATTTTCCTGACTATTATAATCAAGATTATAAGATAAAAATATAGAATTAATAAATATTAAAATAGTAATTAATATCTTCTTCATATTATCACCATATAAGTATTATTAATATTTTTTAATAATATTCCATCTTTAAAAATACCAATGACTTCTACCTGACCAAAAATATCTCCAACTTTTATTTTTATTAAATCATCTATATAATAAAAATATCCAAACTTGAAACCATTTTCAACTATCATACCAGCAAATCTTATATTTTGATCATAAATTTCAAGTTCATCTCTAATTTTCCAAATATTTTCTAAACCAAAAGTATTTTCATCCAATAGATCAAAATCTTTAAAAATATTTTCTTCAAATTTATTATAAACATTATAATCAAAACTTGGCTTTGCAACTTTATAATCAAAAGAAAAATTATTACTTAAACTAAACATATTTTCTTCTCTTTTTATACTTAAAAAATTTATTTTAAAATCCGAATTATAAATCTCATTCAATATAAATAAAATTTCCTCTTTAGAATAGTCTTCTTTAACTTGGAAATTAATACCTCTAAAACTTTTATTTATATTAATCTCAGGAATTTCTATTTTAGAAATCAATACTATGAGAGAAATTAAAATTATAGAAATAATCATTTTAATTTTAATTTTCATAGTCATCATCTCTCTTAAATTCTATTATAGAATAAACTTTGTCTTCAATTTCAAAAGAATTCAAAACTTCAAAATCATATTTAGAAATTAATTCATAATTTTTTTCTTTAATAAAAAGAGCTTGTAAAATAAAATTTTTATTAGAAAAATTCAAAAATATTAGTTTAGCTTTTTCATTTTCTAAAAATTCAATTATTTCAAAAAAACTATTTTTAATATTCTTGTTTTCTTTTAAATATAATTCATAATTGTACTCAACAATATTTTTTTGCTCTAAATATAATTTATATTCTAAAACCTTCGCAAAAAAGATTTTAAAAAATATAAAAGATAAAGATATTATAATGATATATAAAAAAATATTTAAACCTTTTCTATAAAAAGATTTTAAGAGTATCATTTTTTTCACCTCTTAAATAATTAATAGCAAGGTTTTTCAAATATTCATCATCATAATAAATATCACATTCATTTACATCTATTTCTTCATCAAAAACTACAAAATATTCATCTTTAAAGATCTTAAATCCTTTTCCAAAACATTTAACTCTATAATATCCCAAATCTTTTTTATAAAATTCATTTATTAAAATGGATTGAACTGGAATAAAATAATCATATTTAAAAGATCTTCTCTTTTTATTCATATCTTTTTTATTCCAAATGAGATAATATTCAAACTCTTGTTTTTTTAAAAGTTTATAAAATATTTTTTTCTCTTTTATAAAATCATAAAAAGACTTCTTAAAATCAAGTATATTTTCGAATTTTCTTATTATAATATCAGAATTACCCAAATAATAAATTTTTTTACCAAAGTTAAAATACATTCATATCCCCCCCTAAGGTAAAGTCATTGCACCAGTTACTGGAACTACTTTAAGAATAGTTTTTCTACTTTTTGGATATTTAAAAGATCCTCCCGTAGTAGAAAGATCTCCAAAATTAAAAATTATCCATCCACGACCATAATAATAAAAGCCATCATAATATATCTTTACTCCAGCAACTCTAAATCCAAAAAAAGTAAAATCTCCCATTTTAGAGTTATACCTTCCCGATAAACTCCTTGTAGTTGCAATAGCTTCACTGATAAAATATTGATCTGATTTTTCTTTAAAATATTCATATGTAATTTTTAGACTTGGTACAAAAAAAGCGGCTGCAATTATAATTTCAATCAATAAATAAATAATGGCTTCATAAAGAAGAAATCCCTTTTTATTAAAATTCATAAGAATCAATCCCTCCAATATAAACCTTATCAAAAAGTTCAAAAGCTATAGAAAAAACAATAATGCCGAGTATTAATATCAATATTGGTTCTACCATCTTATTAACTCTATTAAGAGTACGTTTGAGATTTTCATAAAAATATGTGCTCAAAAAAGAAAAAACTTCTAAATAATTTCCAGTTTTATCTGAAACAGAAAACATAAAAGTAAACTCCTGATAATGTTTATTATCAAATAAAATCTCTGAAAGTTCCTTACCTTTTTCAAGTTCAACGCTAACCTTAAAAAAATTTTCAAAAATATAATTAGAATTTATATATTGAAGAACTTTATCAAAAGCATTATAAATAGTAAATCTGTTTGAAATTAATAAAAAAACATCTCTTGAGAACTTATAAAATATATAATTTCTATAAAATTTTCTTATTAATGGCATATTCATAACTATGAGATCATTTTTCTTTGCAAAAAAAATAGCTATAAAAATAAATACTACTAAAAAAGATATTAAAAATATTAAAAAAGTTGGTATAAAAAAACTAAATTTTATATCCATATAATTTGAAAAAGTGGGGATAATATAAAATTTTAAAAGAAGCAAAACAAATAAAATAGTTATCAAAACCGAGGAAGGATAAAAAGTAGATTTTTTGATTTCATCTGTAGAAATTCTGACACTCTTATAATAATTTTTCATATTATTAAAAGTATTTAAAATCATTTTATAAGTATCACAATAAGACATAGAATATCTAAAATATTCATCATATTCAAAAAAATTAAAAGATTCATTGAATTCAAAACCTTTTCTAATCATAAAATAGCTTTTAGAGATAATACCTCTAATGAATTTATCGATATCTTCATTAAAAGTCAAAAAACTCAGTATATCTAAAATTTTTATATCGGAACTCATCATCATATAAAAATTTTCGGATATAAATTGCATATTTTTCATATTTAATTTTTTATTTTCCATGTAATATCCAACTTTTTTAATATTTTTAATTTCAAATTCTTCGATATTCATGAGATCATAAATATCTTCTAATCTTTTGGATACTACATAAACTTCAATTTCTTTTTTTAAAATTTTATCAAAATAATTAATTAAAAATAGATATTTCAATAAAATTCCACCTTTTTAGTAATATATATTTATTATACCATTAACTAAAAAATAAAAAAAACACATATCAGTTTGATATGTGTTTTAAAAATTCTATTATTTTATAGCTGTTTCAAGAGCTATTTCCATCATTTTTGTAAATGCATTTTGTCTTTCTTCACTTGAAGTGGCTTCATGAGTTACCAAACTATCAGAAACAGTCAATATACAAGCAGCTCTTTTACCAGTACTTTTAGCATTAGCAAAAAGTGCAAATGATTCCATTTCAACTCCAACACAACCATATTCTTTATTAAGTCTCTTAAAAACATCTGGTTCTTCTCTATAAAAAACATCGGAAGAATGAATTCTACCTTCTTTAATTTCTATATTCAAATTTTTTGCAGAATCTTTTATCATATCATTTAAATCTGAAGAAGGTTCGAGAATATCAGATTCATAACCGCTTTGACATTTTGCAAAAGTTGACTCAGAATAAGCATCTTTAACTAATACAACATCATATAAACTCAACTTATCAGTATAAGCCCCACAAGAACCTATTCTTATGATATTTTCAACATCATAAAACTTATAAAGTTCATAAGAATAAATGCCTATACTTGCCATTCCCATTCCGGACCCCATAACACTAACTTTTTTGCCTTTATATGTCCCAGTATATCCAAACATATTCCTGACATTATTAAATTTAACGGGATTATCAAGAAATTTTTCTGCTATAAACTTTGCTCTTAAAGGATCTCCAGGCATTAAAACCGTTTTAGCTATCAAATCTTTATCTTTAACTTCAATATGCGGTGTTGGTATAGACATAAAAAATACCTCCTTAAAAAAATTAGTAGATATATTATATACAAAAAATATTTTATTTAGATTAAGATGTAAATCCCATTAACTTAATATTTATCAAAATACAGAATATTATATATTGTAAATTTAAGAATTAAATGGTATTTAATGGGTCTATTTAATTGAAAAATATTATAATTACCCTTAATTAAGTTTTGATATGAAAATATAACATTGTATAATTTTTGTAATCAATAGGAAATAAATAAATCCTATTTCAAGGGGGGAATAATATGAAAAAGTTTGTTTTATTGTTAACTTTACTGTTGATAAGTTTATTTGCGTTTTCAAATACGCTATCAATGATATCTTCTGTCTCTGGTTCATTCCAAAAAAACTTTAACCCTTATTTTAATTCTGGTACAACTTATACTTCTAAAGGGTTTATCTATGAAACATTATTTTATATAAATGGATATACTGGAGAAACATCGCCTTGGCTCGCAAAAGAGTATAAATGGGCAGATGATTTAATGTCTATGACTGTAGATTTGAGAAATGATGTTTATTGGCATGATGGAGAAAAATTTAATTCAGATGATGTAATAAACACCTTCGAAATGATAAAAGACTTTCCTGCACTCGACACAGGCTCAGTATGGAAAAATGGCCTTGAAAAAGTAGAAAAAGTCGATGATTACAAAATCAAATTTATACTAAACAAAATAAATACTTTAGCAACTCAAGACTTATTTTCAGTTTATATAGTTCCAAAACATATATGGGGAGATTTAGAAGATCCTTCAAAATATGCCGATGAAAATCCTATTGGAACAGGTGCTTTTAAATTAGATCAATTTACATCACAGGTATTTACATTGATTAAAAATGATAAATATTGGCAAGAAGAAAAAGTTCATGTGGATAAGATAAGAATTCCAGCCTTTACAGGAAATGATACAGCCCAACTCGCTCTGATGAATGGAGAAATAGACTGGGGAACGATCAATTTCCCTAATATGGAAAAAATATTTGTTGGTAGAGATAAAAAACATAATCATTATTGGCTTCCTGGCGGAAATCCTGTAGCAGTTTATTTCAATCTATCTCAAGAACCTTTCAGCAATAAAGAGTTTAGAAGAGCCATAGCTCATGCAATGGATACAGATCAAATAATATTGATGGCAATGACAAACTATGCTTCAAAAGCTAATCCAGTTGGTATAAAAGAAGGATTTTCTAATTTAATAGATGATTCACAAAAAAACAATTGGTTCAAAAAAGATATAGATAAAGCAAAAAATATATTAAAAAATCTTGGATACAAAGAAGGTAGAGATGGAATATTCCAAGATCAAAATGGTAAAAAATTGAGTTTTGAATTAATGGTACCAGCTGGTTGGACTGATTGGATAGCTGTTACTCAACTCGTTTCATCACAGGCAAAGAAAATTGGAGTAGATTTAATAGTATCTCAAGTTGATTTTGGAAGCTACATGCAAAAAATAAAAGCAAAAGATTATCAAATGGCAGTGAGCTGGTCAACATATGGAGAAAGCCCTTATAATTTCTATGAAAATTTCATGCATTCAAAAAATGCTTATTCTGGTAGTAATAGAAGTGGTTGGACAGATGAAAAAACTGATGAATTAATAGATGTTTTTAGATCTACATCAGATGAAAATAAAAGAAAAGATGCTATGTTTGAACTTCAAGAAATCTTATTAGAAAACATTCCAGCTGTTTTATTGTTCTACAACCCTGTATGGTTCGAGTATTCAACTAAAAACTTCACAGGTTGGCCTTCAGAAGAAAATAATTATACAAGTCCAAGAATAACTGGTATGGATAAAATGGCTATAATATTAAACTTAAAACCTGTAAAATAAAAAATTGGTCAGGACCTTTAAAGGTTCTGACCATTAAATAATATATAAAATATCCTTATAGGGGGAATAATATGAAATATATGAGCCAAAAAATATTATTTTTTATAATAGCTTTATTTGCAGCAATGACTATAAATTTCATAATTCCAAGAATGATGCCTGGTGATCCTGCCGAAAGAATACTATTAAGACTTGGCGGAGATATAGATGAAAACTCTGTAGATGCTATGAGAATAGCACTTGGAATTGATCAAGAAACACCTGTAATATCTCAATACTTTACATATTTAAAGAATACCTTTACTTGGAATTTGGGTGTTTCATTCTCTTATTATCCCATACCAGTTTCTCAATTATTAGCAACCTCAATTCCATGGACTATAGGATTGGTAGGAATATCGACACTGTTCAGTTTCATAATAGGAACATGGCTTGGGGTTTATTCAGGATGGAATAGAAGAAAAAAATCTGGAACATTTATTACAACAGCAAGTTTAATAATAAGGGCTTTTCCATACTTTTGGCTTGCATTAATATTATTATATGTTTTTGGATTTCTTTTAGGATGGTTCCCAATATCAAATGCATATTCAACCTCTGAATTCTTAAGTGGTTGGGATTTTGTAAAAAGTGTAATATACCATGGTATATTACCCTCTATAACTTTAGTATTAGCTTCTTTAGGATCTTGGATTTTAACTATGAGAAACAATATAGTTTCGATCTTATCTGAAGATTATATATTACTTGCAGAAGCGAAAGGATTAAAAGAAAAAAATATCATGAAAAATTATGCTGCAAGAAATGCTATTTTACCAAGTGTTACAAGTTTTGGTCTATCCTTAGGTTACATAATAGGAGGCGCATTATTAACAGAAATAGTTTTTTCATATCCTGGAGTTGGTTATATGATGTATAAAGCCGTTACATCACAAGATTATCCTTTGATACAAGCAATATTTTTTATAATATCTCTATCTGTTTTAATAGCAAATTTTATACTCGATTTCGTTTATATGTATTTAGATCCAAGGACAAGGGGTTGAGTTGAATGAATACAATAAAAAATATGAATATAAAGGGAAAAATAGGACTTGGTATAATAACATTTTTTATAATAATTGCAATTTTTGCACCTTTGATATCACCTTATAATCCTTCTGATATGGTAGGAATGCCTTATTTGAGCCCTTCCAAAGATTTTTTATTTGGAACTGACAGAATGGGTAGAGATATACTATCTCAACTCATATATGGAACAAGATTATCATTAATAGTTGGATTATCGACTGGATTACTGATGACAACAATATCAGTTACTCTTGGAATGACTGCAGGTTACTTCGGAGGAGTTGTTGATAGAATAATATCAACAATAATAGATATATTCTTAGTAATTCCTGGATTACCACTGATGATAGTAATATCTTCTTATATAAAAGTTCGAGGAGTTCTACCCATAATACTCGTAATATCTTTTACAAGTTGGGGACCAGGCGCGAGAGTGATGAGATCTCAAGCTATGACTCTAAGAAATAGAGAATTCGTAACTGCTTCAAGAATAACAGGTGAAAACCATTTAAGTTTAATATTTTCTGAAATAATGCCAAATATGCTCTCTTTAATAGGTTCTAATTTTTTTACAGCTGTTTTAACAGCTATAATAGGTGAAGCATCATTAGAATTTTTAGGATTTGGTGACGTAAGTGCTACAACTTGGGGAACAATGCTATACTGGGCACAAAATTCATCTGCTCTTTTAAATCAATCATGGACATGGGTTTTAGCTCCTGGTGTTGCAATAGCTCTTTTAGGGGCAAGCTTTGCATTATTAAACTTCTCATTAGATGAACTTACAAATCCAAAATTAAGAGGAGAGTGATTATATGCTTTTAGAAGTTAAAGATCTAAATGCAGGTTATGCAACAAAAGGCAAAAAAGTAAGAGCTGTAAAAGATGTGTCTTTTTACCTTGAAAATGATGATTTTTTAGGAATAGCTGGAGAATCTGGATGTGGCAAATCCACACTTCTCTTTTCACTTATAAAGTTATTAAAAAATCCTGGAAAAATTTTTGACGGTGAAATAATATTTAAAGAAAAAAATATATTAAATTTAAAAAAAGAAGAATTGAGGAAATTGAGATGGAAAGAATTTTCTCTTGTAACCCAAAGTGCTATGAACGCTTTAAATCCAGTTATGAAAATAAAAGATCAATTTGCTGATGTAATAATGGAACATTCAAAAATAAAAAAATTGGAAGCTTATAAAATGGCTGGAGATTATTTAGAACTTGTGGGAATTCAAAGGGAGAGAATAGAATCATATCCTCATCAACTCTCTGGAGGGCAAAAACAAAGAGTAGCAATAGCTATGGCCTTAGTATTTTCTCCATCACTTGTAATAATGGATGAACCAACTACAGCTTTAGATGTTGTTGTTCAAAGATCTATAATGGAACAAATCGATAAAATAAGAAAAGATAAAAAATTCTCGATAATATTCGTAACTCATGATATTTCTTTATTATTCGAAATATCAAAAAGAATAGCCATAATGTACGCCGGGGAATTAGTTGAAATAGGGCCTACAAAAAAAGTCTATAAAACTCCTGCTCATCCTTATACAAAAGGATTGATAAACTCTTTTCCAAAATTGGACTCTGAAATAAAACAATATGAAGGAATACCTGGAAAAATCCCAGACTTATCCCAAGATATAATTGGTTGTCCTTTCATGGAAAGATGCAGTTTAGCAACAGAAAAATGTAAAACAAAACCAGAATTCAAAAAAATAGACGAAGGTAGGTGGGTAAAATGTCATTTCCCACTATAATACAATTCAAAAATATTCAAAAGACATTTACAATAAGAAAAGGTATAAAAAGCTATAAATTATATGCCTTAAGGGATATCAATCTCGAAGTAAAGGAAGGCGAAGTAATTTCTCTTGTTGGTGAATCTGGTTCAGGTAAAACAACTCTTTTAAGATTAATAGCAAGGATTTATACCGAAACAGATGGAGAAATATATTATAAAAACAAGAAACTTCCAAAAAAAATAAATGGAAAGAAAAACTTAGAATACAGAAGAGATGTTCAAATGATATTTCAAGATCCATTTTCTTCTTTAAATCCAATAAAAAAAATATATTCAATATTAAAAAGACCTTTAAAAATTCATAAATTTGATAATACAGAGAATAGAGTCATAAAAGCACTTGAAGAAGTTGAATTAACTCCAATAGATTCATATATAAACAAATATCCCCATGAACTTTCTGGTGGACAAAGACAAAGAGTTGTAATAGCAAGATCTATAATAACAAGACCAACAATAATATTGGCAGATGAACCTACCTCCATGCTCGATGTTTCTATAAGGGCTGGAATAATGAACTTGCTTCTAAAAATACGTGAAGATTTAAACACAACTTATATACATGTAACCCATGATCTTGCAGCTGCGAGATATATTTCTGACAGAATAGCGGTTATGTACGCTGGAATGATAATGGAAATAGGAAATGCGGATGAAATTGTTTTAAATCCTTTGCATCCCTATACACAACTACTAAAAAAAGCAGCTCCAAATCCTGATAAATTAGAACAAGAAGAACTGGGCGATACTGGCGAATTACCCGATACAATAAATATACCAAAAGGATGTCCTTTTTATGATAGATGTCCAAAAAAAATGGATATATGTAATAAAAAGATTCCTGAGGTTTATAATATAAAAGAAAGACAAGTAAGATGCTTTTTATATAAAAAAGAGGTGTAGATATGAAAATAACGGATATAAAGACAGAAAAATTAAATGTAGAACTCAAAGAACCATTTATAACATCAGCAGGTCCATTATATGCAATAGAAAATGTTTTAATAACAATTGAAACAGACTCTGGAATAAAAGGTTATGGAGAATCAGCTTTTGAATACAGAGTCACAGGTGAAATACAAGAAAGTATAATCGCTGCTATACAAAAATTTATAAAACCTTGTTTAATTGGAGAAAATCCATTAAATACAGAAATAATACATGAAAAAATAAATAAAGCAATACATAATAATTATTCTGCAAAAGCTGGTGTCGAAATAGCAATATACGATATAATAGGAAAAACATATAATATACCTTTATACACACTATTTGGAGGATATTCAAATAATTATCAAACAGATATAACTATCAGTTTAAACGATCCCAAAACAATGCTTGAATCCGCTTCAAAATATGTCAAAGAAGGTTTTGATACATTAAAAATAAAAGTTGGAAATGAGCTATCAGAAGATATAAAAAGAATAAAAACGATAAGAGATAATTTACCAGAAAAAATAAAAATTAGAATAGATGCCAATCAAGGATGGACACCAAAAGAAGCAATATATGCTTTGAATAGATTAAAAAAATATGAAATAGAATTTGTTGAACAACCTGTACATGAAAAAGATATAAGAGGAATGGCCTTTGTAAGAAATAATACAGAAATACCTGTAATGGCAGATGAAAGTGTTTATACTCCACAAGATGTAATAGAAATAATAAAGCTCGAAGCAGCTGATTTAATAAATATAAAACTCATGAAATCTGGAGGAATATACAATGCATTAGATATAGCAAAAATATCTCAAGCTGCTGGTATGAAATGTATGATTGGATGTATGATCGAAAGCAATATATCTATAACAGCGGCTGCTCATCTTGCTACTGGATGTAAAAATATAAAATATATAGATTTAGATTCAGATCTATTCTTAAAACATAATTTCTCCAAAGGAGTTAAAACAGCTGCGGGTAATATAACTATATCTGATAAACCAGGGCTTGGAATCGAAATATAGAATAATACAAAATAACATGGAGGATAAAAAAATGAAAAAAAAGATTGAAAACTTCATCTTAGAAGGATTAAATAATGTTTACACTGCAGCGTCAATCTTAATAGGCCAAAATGATGAAATAATTATGGAAGAATATTATGGAACAAAAGATGGGAAAAGCCCTATAAATGATCAAACATTATTCGATATTGCAAGTTTGACCAAAATTGTTTCAACAACAACAGCGATAATGAAATTATACGATGAAAAAAAAATACATCTCGATGATAAAATCAAAAAATATCTAGATGTAAAAGGTGAAAAAGGCGAAATAAAAATAAAACAATTGCTACTTCACGAATCTGGAATGCAACCATATTCAGAACTATGGCAAAAATATAAAAATAAAGAATTGATGGACAAAATAATACAAATTCAACCACAAAATAAACCATGGACTCAATATGATTACTCCTGTTTAAACTTTATAACTCTTATGAAAATCGTAGAAAATGTTTCAAAAACACCTTATCAAGACTATATAAAAAATTTATTCAATCAAATAGGAATGTTTCAAACAACTTATAATCCTCAAAACACAGAAAATATAGTACAAACATCTATAAGAGATGGAATAAGATTACAGGGAAAATCTGATGATGAACTATGTTATTATCTTGGTGGAGTATCAGGAAATGCAGGCATATATTCAAACATAAAAGACTTAAGAAAATATGTATTAAATATATTAAATCCAAAGATAATAAGTAAAAAAACTATAGACAAGTTCACAAAAACAACAATACATAAAGGTGAAAAGTATGCCCATCTTGGATTTATGGCACCACCACAAGCAGGCTGTACAAATGCTTTAGATGAAAAAAGTTTTGGCCATAATGGATTTACAGGTACATCAATATGGATAAGACCAGATGGAAAATTCTCGATATTTTTAACAAATTCAGTTTATTATGATAGAAGAGCTTACAAAGATAAACTTCAAATAATAAGAAATAATATAAATGATGCCATTTTTAAAGAGGGAATAATATGAAAATAGATGAAAATAAATTATACATAAATGGAGTATCTGCAGAAGAAATCAGAAAAAACCATGGAACACCCGTAATAGTATATGATTATGATGAAATAATAAAAAACATATCAGAATACAGAGATAATTTCAAAAAAAACTATGAAAATTTTTCGATAACATATGCATCAAAAGCTTTTTTAAATAGAACTTTATGCAATATTTTTAAAAAAGAAAACTTAGATATAGATATAGTATCTTCTGGAGAACTTGCAATAGCTTTATCCGCAAACTTTCCAGTTGAAAAAATTTATTTTCATGGAAACAATAAAACAGAAGAAGAAATAAATTATGCCATTAAAAATAATATTGGAACTTTTATAATAGACAATTTACAAGAAGCTCAAAAAATAGATAAAATAGCTAAAAAATATGGTAAAAAAATAAAAGCCATAATGAGACTTATTCCAGGAATAGAAGCTCATACTCATGAATACATAAAAACTGGCCATATAGACTCAAAATTTGGATTCAACTTGTACAAAAACCATGCTTATTATGAAATAGAAAAAATTCAAAATAACTTAAAAAATATAGACATAAAAGGAATTGGTGCTCATATAGGTTCACAAATATTTGATATAAAACCGTATGAAGATTTACTAGAAGTATTATTCGAATTTTCTGAAAAACTAAAAAATATAAACATAGATATAAACATATTCGATATTGGTGGAGGACTTGGAGTAATATATACCGATGAAGACACCTATATATCAAAAAAAGAATTTGTAGAAAAAGTATCTAAAAAAACTAAAACACTTGCAAAAAAATACAATAAAAAAAATCCTCATCTAATAATAGAACCCGGAAGATCTATAATTGCAACTGCCGGAACAACATTGTATACAGTGGGAAATATAAAAGAAAACTCAGAATTGACAAATTATATAGCTGTAGATGGTGGAATGGCAGACAATATAAGACCTTCTCTATATCAGGCAAAATACACTGCATATATAGCAAATAAAATGAAAAACAAAAAAGAGAAAATTTATACAATAGCTGGGAAATATTGTGAATCTGGAGATATATTGATAAAAAACATAAAACTCCCAATAGCTGAAATTGGAGATATAATAGCTATCCCAGTAACAGGAGCTTACTCTTATTCAATGGCAAGCAATTACAATGGAGCATTAAAACCAGAAGTTATAATCATAAAAAATAAAAAATCATATATAATGAACAAAAGAGAAACTGTTGAAGATCTTCTAAAAAATGATATAAACATAAAAGATTTGTAAAAGAAAAAGGAGATAAAAATGAACGATAAAATAAAAAAAATACATGATGAAACAATAGTAGTAGATGCTCATTATGACCTACTAATGGACTTAACCTTACAAAAAAATTTCAATAAATTCAATGTAATAAAAAATGATCATCTCAATAACTTCAAAAAAGGTGGACTATCATTAATAGTATCATCAATCTTTATAGATAAACCAATATATAAAGAAGCATATTTACATGAAACTCTGGATCAAATAGCTTTATTCATGGAGGAAATAGAAAAAAATGAAGAAATTACTTTTTGTAGAAGCTATGAAGATATACTTAATAGCAAAAAACAAAATAAAATTGGAATAATGCTATCTTTTGAGGGTGCAGATCCTCTTTTTGATGATTTACATTTATTAAAAATATTTTATGAACTTGGAGTAAGATTCATAGGTTTAACATGGTCAAGAAGAAATTATATATCAGATGGATGCAAATTTGGACCTGTTGAAAAAGATAAAAGGAGTTATGGAATAACAGACTTTGGCGTAAATTTTATAAAAAAAGCTGAAAACCTTGGTTACATAATAGATATAAGCCATCTAAGTGAAACAGGTTTCTATGATTTTATAAAGATAAATCAAAAACCATTCATAGTATCTCATACAAATATAAGACATTTTACAAACAATACGAGAACATTATCAGATGAACAAATAAAAATCATAAAAGAAAATGATGGAATAATAGGTATAAACTCTTATAAAGAGTTTTTCAATGAAAAATCAAAAAACATCTCGGCTTATGTAGATCAAATAGAATATATAATAAATAAAATTGGTGATAAAAATGTTGGTATAGGTTTAGATATCTGTACTCATTTATTAAAGTATGAACCTTTCAATGAAGAAAAAATATCTCCAAATATCATAAAAGATCATTCAGAATTCACTAAAATAACAGAAGAAATGCTTAAAAGAAACTATAATGAATCAACTATAAAAAATGTACTCGGAGAAAACTTTATAAATTTTTATAAAAACAATCTTTAATGAGGTGTATTTATGGATATAAACTCAATAGACTACTGGTTAAATAAATTTGAAGATGAAGATTTAACCTCAAAAAGAAGTATAGACGAAATAAATATAGAAATAAAAAAATCATTAAAAAATGGCAATTATGAAAATCTTCTAATAGATGAAGATGAACTATTAAATAAATCCGAAAAGCCTGGTATCATAATAAAAAGAACCGATATAAAAATACAACCACATGAAAATATAGTATTAGAACCAAATAATAAACATCTCGATATGAACCAAATGACAGCTTTAAACATATATGATATAGTAGACATAAAAGAAGAAACTAAAAATTGGTATTATATAAACAGTTCAACAGCAGATGGATGGATAAAAAAATCCGATGTAGCTTTAATAAAAAATAGAAAAGAAATATCAAATATAAAAAATTCAAAAAATTTTATACTAGTAAATCAAAGTTATTTAGAAACCGAATTTAATGTGCATGATGATAGAGCATCATTCGTAGAATTTTTTCTCGGAGATAAAATTCCGTTATCTCAAGATTATTATGATGAATATCCACAACCTGGATACAAAATAAAAATTCCTGTAAAAAATAAAGATAATTATGTTGAATTTATAGATGGATTTATAGCCTTAAACAAAGAAATAGAAAAAAATTACTTGAATTATACCAGAAAAAACTTATTAAAAACAGCCTTTAAAATGCTTGGAGAAGCTTATGGTTGGGGAAGTCGATTGAGAAGAAGAGACTGTTCTTCATATATAATGGATATAATGAAAATATTTGGAATAAAAATACCGAGAAACAGTGGCATACAAGAAATAGCTGGAAATTTCAACTGTATAAAAAAAGAAAACATAGATATAGAAAAAATAAAACCAGGTGATATACTATACATGAAAGGCCATGTAATGCTGTATATAGGAAAAGATAAAGAAAAACATTATGTAATACATTCAGGTGCTGGATATTCAGAAAAAAATGAAATCAAAAATGTTTATTCAGTTTTCATAATGGATATTGAAAAGACCTTAAAATCTGGAAAATCAACATATATAGACGCTTTAACTTCTGTAGTAAAACTATATTAAAATACACAATCTCTCCTTAAAAAATTAAAAATTATTATTTTTAAAATATAAAGAAATTGAAGGGGATGATAAAATGAACATAAAATTAATCAATAAATATAAAAAAACAAATATGACAAATGAAGAAAAGTATACAGGTGAAGCTAAAGGTGAAACAACACAAATCAACTATTTTCTATACAATAAAACATCTGGAAAATGGGGGGATTATTTAAAAGAAGAAAATTCGATAATTCCAAATGATGAAGATATTTTATGGATAAATGTTACTGGACTATATGAAACAAATAAAATAAAAAAATTATGTGAAAAATTTGAAATAGACCAATTAACAATAGAAGACATATACCATACAAATCAAAGAAACAAAATAGAAATCCATGATAACTATTCATTCATAGTATTAAAATTGATAAACAAAAAAGAAGAAATATATACTTATGAACAATTCAGTGTAATATATAAAGACAATCTCATAATAACTTTCAATGAAACTGAAAATAAAAATCATGAAACCATAAAAAATCAAATTGAGGAAAACAAGAAAAAAATAAAAGAAAAAAAATCAGATTACTTAATGTATGCAATATTAGATAAAATAATAGATGATTACTTTATAATAAATAATGAATTAACAGAAAAATTGGAAAAAATAGATGAATCTGTGAATATGGATCCAGACCAACAAGATTTAATAAAAATAAAATCCACAAAACAAGAAGTAATATACTTCAAAAAAAATATAATGACCTTAAAAGAAACTTTAATGTTCAATAAAGATGATTTCTTTAAAAGATTAAACAAAGAAAATAAAGAATACTATAGAGACTTATTCGATCATGTATATCAATTATATGAAAGTGCAGATATATTAAATGAAACATTGACAAACTTAACTGAAATATACTTCTCAGCTATAAGTTATAAAATGAATGAAATAATGAAAGTATTGACTATAATATCAACTATATTCATACCTCTTTCATTCTTAGCAGGACTTTATGGAATGAACTTCAAAAATATGCCTGAATTAGACTGGAATTTTGGGTATCCATTATTAATAATAATAATGCTATTAATAGTATTAATAATGTTATTAATATTCAAAAAAAAGAAATGGTTTTAAAAAATCCCAGATTTTAAATCTGGGATTTTATTAAATCAAACATCTTCCTCTATAACCTCTTTATTATATAAATCTAAATCAAGTTGTTTAAGAACTCTTGAAGAAAGAATACCACTCAACATAGATCCACTAACATTCAAAGCCGTTCTTCCCATATCTATTAAAGGCTCTATAGATATCAAAAGTCCTACAAGTGCAACTGGCAAATCCATAGCTGATAAAACAATCAAAGCCGCAAAAGTTGCTCCACCACCAACACCGGCAACCCCAAAAGAACTAATAACAATAATTACTATTAAAGGGATCAAAAAACTTGGATTTAATGGATTAATACCTTGTGTAGGTGCTATCATAACGGCTAACATTGCGGGATAAATCGCAGCACATCCATTTTGTCCTATAGATGCCCCAAAAGAAGCGGATAAATTAGCTATTGCTTCTGAAACACCAAGTTTTTTAGTCTGAGCTTCTATATTCAATGGAATAGTTCCTGCACTCGTTCTTGAAGTAAAAGCAAAAGTTAATACTGGCAAAGATTTTTTTAAATAATGTTTTGGATTCAATCCAAAAATCATCAAAAATATCAGATGAATTATAAACATTATTATAATTGCTACATAAGAAGCTAAAACAAATTTGCCAAGTCTTACAATACTCTGATAATCACTTAATGCAGTAACTTTAGTCATGAGAGCTAAAACTCCAAAAGGGGTCAATCTCAATATAATAGTAACCATTCTCATAACAACATCATGTAAAACATTAAATCCAACTCTGAACTTCTCAGCAATATCAGGTTTCTTTCTTTTAAGGCCTAAAACTGAAATCCCAACAAAAGTAGAAAAAATCACAACAGCTATCGTTGAAGAACTTCTCGCACCAGTCATATCCAAAAACGGATTATCTGGAATGAGTTCTGTAAGTCTTTGAGTCAGAGGAACTTTGTTCAGATTTTCAAGTCCACTCTGTAAAACTTCTCCTCTTGCAAGCTCTGCTTGCCCAGCTTGCAACCCTTCAGCCGATAAACCAAAAGAAACAGCAGTAAAAACTCCGACTACAGCTGCTATACCTGCTGTTAAAACCAAAAATCCTATAACATAACCACCAAATTTTCCCAATGATTTACCATCTTCAAGATTTATTATTGCAGTAGTTATTGAAACCATTATAAGAGGCATAACTATCATCTTTAACAATCTAACATATCCATTTCCAACTATATTAAACCAGTTAACTGACTGTTTTAAAACTTCCGAATCACTTCCATAAATAAACTGCAAAACAGCCCCAAAAACAATTCCCAAACCAAGGGCTAAAAAAACTCTTTTGCTAAAAGACACATGCTTTTTTTGCATTTTATAAATTATAAAAATGAAAAAAGCCATTATAAGTATATTCAAAATAATCAATGATGTGTTCATAAAATCTCCTCCCTTAATAAAATATTATTTCTATATACTACTAATTTTATCATATTTAAACATTTAAAAAAAGTTAAAATATATTTAAATTACTATAAAAAATTAAAAGCTTTTAATTAGATAAATAAAGATTTCGACAATTAAAAGTATTTAAATACATTATAGGTTGTAATGAAACAGAAATATAGATTTTTCATGTAACTTGTTTCATGGAATTATATAATTAAGGGTAAAAAAATAAATTCTGAAAGGTAAATAATGCGAAATAACTATGAAAAAGTTCTTTTTTATTCTATTTTGTTTTATAATGATATTTTCATTATCTTTTTCAGAAAATATCAGATATGGTGGAACAGTGAAAATAATAAATTCATAATGTATAATGGCGATATATTAGAAATTGGTAATTCTTCTGATATAATTAATGATCCTTTTCATCCTTATACTAAATTATTGAAATCGGCCGCTCCTAAACCAGAATCAGGTCTTAAACCTGAAAGAATCGATACTAAAGGTGAAATCCCAGATTTGACTGATTTACCTTCTGGTTGTTCTTTTCACCCTCGTTGTCCTTTCGCTTCTGATTTATGTCGTTCTTTCTTCTCCTTCTTTTCATCATTTTGAGCATAGGTCTGTTAAATGTCATTTATTCAATAAATAAGAGGTGTTATTAATGGCTACGATTAGAGATATTTCAAAATACTCTGGTATATCTATAGCAACTATATCGAGAGTTCTAAATGCCAAGGGAAATGTTTCTGAAGAAACAAGAAAAAAAGTTTTAAAGGCTATAAAAGATCTTGGTTATACAAGAACAGATATGATTAAAAAAACAGCTAAAAAAGTAATAGGAATTATTGCTCCTGGAGTAGGCATTCATTATAGTCTTATAATAGAAGGAATTGAAGAAGAATTAAAAAATACTGATTATCAAATGTTTATTGCAACAACAGATCAAGCAATAAAAAAAGAACAGGCAATAATAGATGAATTCATGACGAGAAAAATAGATGGATTCATAATATGTACTTCAAAAAAAGATGATGAATATATAGAAAAACTAATACAATCAGCAATACCTGTAGTTGTAGTAGATAGACAAGAAAGTGAAATAAATACAGATTCAGTAAGTATAGACAATTATACAGCAGGTCAAAAAGCGGTAGAGTATCTTTATGAAAAAGGACATAGAAAAATACTATTCATAGATGGATATATATATTCACATCAACCAAGAAAAAAAGCTTTTATAGACTTTGCAAAAAAGAAAAAAGATATAACTCTATATATAGAACAAGGTGGAGTTACTCCAAAAGAAGGATATAAAGCAACTAAAAATTTTATGAAACAAAAAAAAGATATAACAGCTATTTTTTATGTAAATGATTGGCAAGCCATGGGTGGAATAAAAGCACTTACAGAAGAAAAAATAAATATCCCTGAAGATATTTCTGTAATGGGATTTGATAATGATAATTATGGAAATTATTTAAATCCATCATTAACAACTATACATCAACCGAGAAAAGAAATTGGTATGAATGCCGCAAATCTTTTAATAGAAAGAATAGAACACACTTGCAAAAGTAAAGTAAAAAGAAAAATATTATTACCAACTAAAATAATAGAAAGAGAATCCGTAAAAGATATATCGGAGGGAAAAATATGTTAAAAAAAATATTATTAAACTCTAATTGGGATTTAAAAGATGAATTTTCAAAAATAAATTTGAAAACAGATATACCCTCGAGTACATATGAAATACTCGAAAAAAATAATATAATACAAAATCCATATTATGGTCTCAATGAAAAAGAAGTTCAATGGGTACATAAAAAAAATTGGATATTCAACAAAACTTTCGAATTAACAAAAGAAGATTTAAATAACTCGAAAATAGAACTAATATTAGAAGGCATAGATACATTTTCAGAAATTTATTTAAACAATAAATTACTTGGAAAAACAGATAATATGTTCCTTGAATATAAATTTGATATAAAACCATATGCTCAAAATAAAAATGATTTAAGAATAATAATAAAAGATTCTTATAAAATTTCGAAAGAAATAAAAGGATTATCTATAAAAAGCCATAAATTTGCTGAAGAAGGTGTAGAAAAAATAAGAAAGGCAGCTTATTCATTTGGTTGGGATTGGGGGCCAGTCATAATAGACTCCGGTATATGGAAAAATATATACATAAATACTTATGAAGAAAAAATACCAGATTTTTATCTTGATATAACTTTAAATGAAAATTATGAAAAAGCTAATATAAAAATTGAATTTGAAAAAATATTTGAAAATGAAAATTTAAATTATGAAATAAAAATAAAATCCCCCGATCAAAAAACAATTTCAAAAACAACAAAAGATAAAAAATTAGAATTTATAATATCTAATCCAAAATTATGGTGGACAAAAGAGTTAGGAAAACCAAATTTATATGAAATGGAAATAAAATTAAAAAATGAAAATATGACTTTAGACTTAAAGAAATTTAATTTTGGTATAAGAGAATTAAAACTAATCCGAGAAAAAGATGAATGGGGAGAATCATTCTACTTTAAATTAAATGGTATAAATATATTCGCAAAAGGCGCTAATTGGATACCCGTAGATAATCTAATAAATAGAGGAGAAAAATTAAACTTATATGAAAATTTGATAAATGATTCAATAAAAGCAAATTTTAATATGATAAGAGTATGGGGTGGAGGAATTTATGAAATAGATAAATTTTACGATCTATGTGATCAAAATGGGCTATTAGTATGGCAAGACTTCATGTTTGCATGCAAACCCCAAACAGATTATGAAGGTTTTTATGAAAATATCGACAAAGAATTTGAATACAATATAAAAAGATTAAGAAATCATCCATGTTTAGCTTTATGGGTAGGAAACAATGAAATAGAAGAAGGATGGGAACTATGGGGTTGGAAGTACTTCTTCAATAGAAAATACATGAAAGTCTATAAAGAGATATTTGAAAAGATATTACCTCAAAAAATAAATCAATTAGATCCTAACAGACAATATTGGCCAAGTTCACCATCAAGCGGCGGAAATTTTAAAGATCCTAACAGTCCAAACAAAGGTGATTCTCATTACTGGGATGTATGGCATTCTGGAAAAGATTTTAAAAGCTATAGAAATTTTGATTCAAGATTCATGTCAGAATTTGGATTTGAATCATTTCCAAACTTAAAAACTATAAAACAATTTTCAGAAGAAAAAGATTTTGATTTTTACAGTAAAGTCATGGAAAATCATCAAAAAAATGATGCCGGAAATAAAAAAATATTTGATTATATGAAAAAAAGATTTAAAATACCTAATAAATTTCAAGACAAGGTAATAATTTCTCAATTAACTCAAGCTGAAGCTATGCAATATGGAGTAGAACATTGGAGAAGAAATAGAAATGATAACCATTGTATGGGCTCATTGTACTGGCAATTGAATGATTGTTGGCCAGTCGCAAGTTGGTCTTCAATAGATTATTATGGAAGATGGAAAGCACTTCATTATTTTGCCAAAAGATTCTACAATCCCATACTTATAAGCATAAAAGATGATGAAAACCAGTTTGAAATTTGGTATACCAACGATCTCCCAAAAATTATAAAAGGAAGCTTAATCTTAAAAATTTCAAATGAAAATGGTGAAATAATAAAAAGTGAAAATATGAGTATAGAATTAAAAAAATTATATTCAGAAAAAATAAAATCATATAAATTAACTCAAAAAAATGTAATAATAGAATATGAATTTAAAAATGATGATTATAATTATGAAAATTCATTTATAATTGGTGAACCAAAAGACTTCAATCTTTGTAATCCAGAATTAGAATATGAATTAGAAAAAATAGAAACAAATAAATTTTTAATTCATATAAAAATTAAAAAACCTGCATTATATATACAAATCGATACTAAAAATATAGATTTTATAAGTTCAGATAATTTTTTTAATATGTTAAAATCCAAAAAAACTTTAGAAATAATAACAAAAAAAGATATAGAATTAAACACCTTAAAAAAAGACATAAAAATAAAATCTTTATATGAAATATATGACAAAAATCCCTCTATATAATTATATAGAGGGATTTTCAATCAAAGTATTTATTGATCAAATTATTCCATATTTTATTATAATCAAAATTACTATTCTCTATATAATTATCTAATATGCTAGAATCTATCATACTAAATATAATAGAAGTTTCTTTTATATCTTTTTTTTCAATCAAACTTAAATCATAAGCTTTTTCTAAAATTTTAAAATACTTACTTTCATTCATCAAACTCAAAGAATCCAATCTATCTTTAACAGATTTAATTCTAAAACTAAGTAAATAATATTGTTTTAATACTATTAAAACCTTATCATCTTTTTTTAATTTATATAAATCTTCATTTATCAATTCTCTTAAAAATAAAATATATTCATCTTTAACCTTTATTTTATTCAAATCTATCATAACTTTTTTAAAATCTTTTTCAAATTCTTCTATTATATAATCTAAAAGAACCAAAAACAAATTTTCTTTTGATTTAAAATGATAATATATAGCAGGTTTGGTTATACCTATACTCTCAGCAATATCATTTAAAGAAGTACCATCATATCCATTTATAGCTATTGATTCATAAGCTTTTTGCAAAATTAAATCATACTTTTTTTCCAAATTTCTCCCCTCACATATCATGAAGTTATTTTTCTCATCAATAATTCTAAAGGACCTCTTTTAAATCTCTTAATCCAAAAATAAGAAAATAGATTCATAATTATAAAAACCACTATAGATAATATTATAACAAATAACTCATTCTTATAACTCAAATCATCATAAAAAAAGAATTTGCAATAAAACTATCTAAAGTAAAAAAGTTATAATAACTCGTAAAATCACTATTCTATCCATAAGAATAATTAAAATTTACTTGCAAAAAAATTGTAATTAAAACAATCAAAAATAAATAAAATTACTTAAAAAAGTTATTTCAACCTTTCCATAACTAAAAACAATATTATAGTTGACTATCATCATCCCTAAAATAGCAAATGCTCTTGCTATATCAAATGCGAATATTCTCTTCATATTAACCTCCTTACTTACCGGTAAGTAAGCAAAATGATATCATATAAATCATGATTTGTCAAATCAATCTTTTAAAATAAAAAGTTAAGCTTAAATAAAATATAAGTAAATATAATAAAAAAAGATAAATCGAGATATAAAAAATATAAAGATTATATTTTCATTGAATGATAATATATGAATAAGTAGAAAAAATAAAAAAACCGAGACAAAAGTCTCGGTTTAAAACTCTAATTCTTTATAAGTATTATATATTAAGCCCTTCATTTATATTATACACTAAACATAGCTTAAATAAAACACTATAGACTAAAATGTCAATTTGAAGACAATGACAAAAAATTGACAAATATTCAAAACTCTAATAAAATCAAATTAAAAAATTAACTTACTTTAAATAAAAATGTCAATTTAAACAACTAAAAATAATATTAATATAATACAATTAAATTTATATAAAACAATAAAGAGGACATAAAATGAAAATAACAGAATCTAAACTATCATTATTGATGAATTCATTCAAAGTAAGATCAAAAGATCTCGCAGAATACCTACATGTAGATTCATCTTTAATAAGTAAATGGAAAAATAATAAAAGAAATTTATCTAATAAATCAAATTATCCAGAATCGATAGCTGAATATTTTTTAAATTTAGATAAAATATACGATTATACTTTCATAAAAAATTTGATACATCAAAATTATCCTAAAGCAAATGTAGAAGACATAAAAGAATTAAAAAATTACTTTCAAAAATGGATATTAGAAAGTAGAACTCTCTCTCAAAAACCTTCAAAAAATTATTCTAAAAATCAAAATGAATATTCAACAACTTTTACAGTATACAGAAAAAATGAAGGAAGAAGAAAAGCCGTTTTAGACTTTTTAGACCTCGCTATAAGCATGCCAGAAAATCAAGAAATACTTCTTTTAAGTCAAGAAAATATGACTTGGTTGGTAGAAGATAAAAATTTTTTTAATGAATGGGACAAAAAATTATATAAATTGATTCAAAAAAATCATAAAATACAAATAATACATACAATAGATAGAGAAACAACAAAAATAGCTGAAACTATAGAAAAATGGTTGAATCTTCATATGCTTGGAGGATTAAAATCTTATTATTATCCAAAATATCAAGATACGATAATAAATCATACATTATTTATAATAAAAAATACCTGTGCCATAACAGGTGTTTCAAAATCAACTGAACAAAAAGAAATAGATTGCACATACTTCTTTAATGATCTACATACTGTAAAAAACTTTCAAAATACTTTCTTTACAATAAAAGAGATATGTAATCCTCTAATAATAAATCAAGATATAAAAAAATCCGAAGAACTCATAAAAAAATTATTAAACCTTTTAAATGAGCCAGATAATGAATACCATTATTCTGATATTCCTCAATTCACAACAATGGATAAAAATGATCTAATACAAATTTTAATAGAAAATTCTGTAAAAAAAGATAAAACATTAAAAATATTGAATATTTTTGATCAATACAATGAAATACATAAAAACAAAAATATAAAAACCAAATATTTATACAATTTAAAAAAAATGGAAGACAATTTAAAATATAAAAATATATTATATGAAGATCTTTCTTTATTATGCGAAAAAGAAATTTATGTAAAAAAAGATTTATTCAAAAAGCATATAAAAAACACCCTAAAAAAAAGAAATAAAAACTGTGAAATAGGATTTATCTACGAAAAACCCAAAAAAAATTTTGGTGCAAACTGTATAATAAAACAAAATCACAAAATAATTGCCTATTCAAATAAAAACAAGCCAATAATAACGTCAAATACTGAACCAACAATAACTCAAGCTTTTGAATTCCATTTCAATGAAATATGGAACAGTATTCCGAGCATGTATAAAAAAGATTTAAATCTTTGTAAAATAGAAAATATATTAAAAAAATAAGGGTTAGATTTTTACTAACCCTTATTTTTTATAAATTATCTATTTTTTCTAAATTTCTCGCTATAAAAGTAGCAACATGAACACCTTTTGATCCTCTTCCAAAACCACCATTCATATTATTTGAAACAGCTATATCATTACTAATTTGCGTTCCACCAACAACTATCATGACTTTATCTCTTATTCCTTTTTCAATTGCAAGTTCATGTAATTTCTTCATATTTTCTATATGAACATCATTATGTGTAACTATCATAGAAGCAAGAATAGCTTGAGCTCCAACTTCTATTGCAGCATCTATCATTTTTTCTGGCGGAACTGAAGTGCCAAGATATGTATAATTAACTCCAAATTTTTCTATTCCACCATGTTTTATATCCAAAATTTCCCTTAAACCAACATTATGTTCATCATTTCCAACAGTACCAGCAACAACCTTCACTTTATGTTTTTTAAAAAAACTAAATAATTCATCTTCGGCCATCAAATCGGGTTTTTTAGGTAATGTGAGTTCATCTCTTTTAACAAAAAAAGGTACTTTAGCTTTCAACTCAACATAAGTTCCCTCTGTTGGGTGAAGAATTGTTTTACTTATAACCTGTGCATCTTCGAGATTCATCCTTTTACAAATCTCTAAAGCTGCAGCTTCAGCATAATCCTCAGTATCTGGAATAGTCATATCTATCTGTATCCAACCATCATTAGTCCATTCAACTTCAGGTTTTATCAAATTTTTATCTTTAGAATCTCTGTTTTCTTCTAATCTAACATTAACATTATCCGTCTCATCGAGTTCATCTATATACTGAATTTTATCTGGATTATGTAATGTACATCCACCTATTAAATCACAAACATGATCATAACCTTTTGGTAAATTATTATATCCAAAATGATTACAAACTGGAGCCATATAATCTTCATCTCGTGGAACAACCGATCCAGCACCAATTCCACCATTTTGAGGTCTTTTTATTCCATCTCCATCTCTTGCAGGATAATGACCATTATCCACAAAAATTCCTTGTTCTACAGCCTCAAAATATCCACCCATTTCTATCATTTCTTCAAGCATCAAAATAGCTCTCATCTTCAATTCTCTGATTTCAGGTCTAACCTTATCCTCATCTATTTTAACATATTCTTTTATTCCATCGAGAGAAACCATAGTATGTTTAGCCGTTTCAACTCCTCTTATAGAATTTATATGCCAAGGAACGTTTCTACCTTCATCTGGAGTTATAGTTGATTGAATATCAGCAGAAGTGAGTTTTGATAAAACTGTATTTAAAACATGAATTCTTGTAGCATCAAAGAGATCTGATTCTATATATCTTGTATTCATTTGGGCTCTAAATTTATATTCTTTAAAGACTTCTCTTAAAGTCATAGCATAAACGAGATTCATTCTAAACTCTGGAGATGGAGAAACAGTTGGTGGAACAGTTGATAACGCTATTAAATCCTTTCTCATTCCAGACTTAACAGAGTACATACAGTTGATACCATGTTGTACGAGAAGTTCTGGCATAACATTCCAAGCCTTCTTTGCAGAAGCATTCGCATTATGAGCCCCATCTATTTGAAGAATGTTTTCTTGAGCCATTATATGTTTAGCTACAGCTGCATCGACAAAAGATCTTATAGGATTAACACCTCTATACAATACATTATACTGTGGATCTTGATGAGCTGCATTAACTCCTTCTTCGGCAAATAATACAGCTATTTCTGGTCCTGCTATTCCGGATACATATGAATGGAAATTGATAGGTCTTCCAACTTCTTCTTCTATAATATCACATGCTTTTCTTGAGGCTCTTAGCTGTTTCCTCGTTATAGGTATACCACCTATTCCTTCTGGAGTTCCTTCTATAAGACTATCAATATGTGATTGTCCAAGAGTTCTTATAACCATTATATGATCAGCGCCATGCCATGCAGCCATTCTCATACGTCTTATATCTTCTTCAAATCTACCAGAAGCAATTTCAGAAGTTATTACAGATTCTGGTTGAGGATCTATATCATCAAAATAGTGTGCAGCTGGTAATCCCACAGAATTTTTTAAATCTTCAGATATATCAAAATATTCAAAATCATATTTTTTAGTTCCCTTAGGTAATTTTTTTCTCCAAGTCCACCCTTTTCTTTTAGGATGATAATTTTCAAGATCTTTAAGAATCTCATCTATATTTAATTTTTCATTTATAGGTAAATCCATCAATTTTCACCTCTCTTAAAAATTCTATCAACATCATCCCAATACTTTCCATCTATCATATCTCTTCCAGCTTTAATAACATCTATACCTTTTTCTTTTGCAATTCTCCAAATTATATGGCCAGCGCCTTTAGATAGAAGATTTTTTTCAAAAATCTTTGAAACAAGAGATGTAGCCTGCATAGAATTAAAACCCATTCTTAAAAGAACAGATCTTTCAATAGACTGTGATGTATTTTTTTTAGCCATTTCAATCATGGGATCTACCACCTTTTCAGTAAGATCCCAAAAGTATTTATCGAGCTCTTCATCAGACATATTATTCAATTTTTTGGCTCTAATTTCAAAATCATCTCGTCTAGCCTCCATATAAACTCCTCCCTGAAAATAAATTATTTTAATTCTTTTATAAAATTTTTTATTTCTTCAACAGAACTATTGGTATCTTCTGCCATAAATTTAATTTCTATATCTGAAAACATTTTAAACCCATCTCTTTTCATCATCTGTTTGACATAAGACCTTTTCATCTTATCCATTGAATATTCTATATATTTTATCTGTGATGGATTTTCAGGTATTATTATATTTTTTCCTGGAATATCTTCTTCAATCGGATCTCCTCTTTTAATAGCAATTCCATTCTCTTTTGCAAAAGTGAGTTGTGCCGATGGTAATTTACCTGCTCCCGTATATTCAGTTTCATTGATAACTATTATCTCATCCTCATTCATCTCCTGTGCAAGTGCGAATGCTGCAGTCAAAGATGTATTTCCCGCCGGACCTCTTTGCATACCCTCAAGAACTGCCAAAGCTTCAGTCATATAAAAAACTTCTCCTTGTGTAACTAATAAATATCTATCCATATATCTCAAAACTCTTGCAGCATTTCTTGGAACATCAGATCTATCAGGATAAACAGCAAATGGTATACCAAATCCTGTATGCCCTGTTGTAAAAGATTTTTTATTAAAATCATTATCACTTGCCATATGCAAACCGCTTAAATCGACACTGGCCCCTATAACCTTTGTATCAAAAGCACCTGCCTTTATCAATCCTCTTGCAGTTCCAGTAGTTATACCACCCCCAGCATGAGTGCTTATAACAACATCTGGAAATTTCCCACATAAACTTTTACTTTGATGAGCTATTTCCCAACCAAGAGTTTCAACTCCTGCAATACCAAAAGGTGTATACAATGAGGCATTAAAATATCCTGTTTCTTCCAACAAAAGAAGAAAATAATAAAAAAGTTCTGGTCCCACAGATATCTGTACAACTTCTGCACCATATCCCTCACAAGCTCTCGCTTTTTCAAGTATTTCAGGTTGTCCTATACCTCTCGAATCATGACATTCTTGAACTATAATGGACCTCAATCCTCTTTTTACAGCTTGAGATGCAACTGCTGCACCATAATTTCCACTTGTAGCTGCCATTATCCCTTTATAACCCATTTGTTTTGCTCTGTATGCACTAACTGATGCTCTTCTATCTTTATAAGATAATGAAGGATTTGTAGCTTCATCTTTCACAAAAACTCTTGCACCTTTTCCTTTAGGTGAAAGTTTTTTTATCAATTTATTTATATTTTTTAATTCCACAAGAGGCGTATTACCAACTCCTGTTTCATTTTGTAATTCTATTATTTTTTCTATTGAATAACCAGCTTCTTCCATCATTTTTTCATAATCAAAAGCCAATCCTTCAATTTCATACTTTGAATAATCAACACCGACAGATTTTTTCATAATCTCATTTTTTCTCGACATGATTGAATTATATGATTTATCCATTACTCTTCACCCTCTTCCAGAATACTTAAAAGTTCATTTGATATATTCAAAAGTTCCGGAATGGGTTCACCAAAATTATGTTTATAAACAGGATTTATTTCTATCATTTTTCCTTTAACTTCTCTTCCAATTACAGTTTTTATAATAACTTCATCATTTATTTCTGCCTCTTCATTCATCAAAAATCCCTTTATTCTAACTTCAAGAGGTACTTTTTTAGTATCTTCTGGAAGATGCTCCGCTCTTTCATCTGGCTCAAGTGCAATAAAATATATTTGAACCCAATCACCTTTAAAGGCTTTCATTAAAAATCGCCCCCATATTTTTAAAATCATCTATGAGTAAATCCCCACAAGACTCTCTTTTAAATAGCTTTGCTATATTTCTCTGAATTTCTATTCTTGTTTCTAATTCTTTTTTTGAAAAATCATAATTTAATAAATCTACCTTATTGTTGTGAAATTGAATATTATCTTCAGAATCATTTATTTCAAGAAATTCATTTAAACTAAAACCATTATCTTTTACTCTGCTGAAATCGAGCCAAAGACCTGTTACTCCATAATGATCTATCATATCTGCATCTTGAATTATTTTTATATAATAAGGAAAATTTCCTTTTTTTCTTTGATTATGATAAAAAACAATATCATAAATTATATTTAATTCATCTTCAGAATATAAATCTTTCAAAATTTCTTTTGTTATTTGTGCACCAAATTCATTATGAGGTTCACTTCCTTTACCTATATCATGAAAAATACCTCCAACTTCTATAAGCTCATCAAGATTATCTTTTATTCCAATTATATTTTTTAATTTTAAAGCAAGTTTCCCAACCCTTATACCATGATGATAAGTAAACCCTTTATCTTTCTCAAGACCAAATTTAAATTTCTCCATTTTTTTAAGTGCCAATCCTTTAGAAAGTTCCACCCTATCATTCATAATTTCACCCCCTGCCTAAAAAATTCCACCCAAAAATAGGGTGGAATAATTCTTAATAAATCTCCCCAATCAATGCTCTCGGTATTGGAAGATCTGCCATAGTCATAAGACCAGCTTCACTTTCTATTACCGCAGGTATCATATTGGTAGCAACAGCCATAGTTCCTTTTCCACCAGGTATTTCTGGTTTAATAGCCAAAGAAAGATCCGGATTTCCCTTAACCCATATAAAATCTCCAGTATCTACTTCTTCTAATTCTGGTTTTATTTGTTGAGGATGTTCTAATTCAATAATCAATTCATCATTCATATATGCTTTTGCTATATGTCTACATCCAGCAACCATACCAGGTTCAACCTTAACATACTTTGTTTCCCTACTAACATTCGAAACAATTGGCTCTCTCGTTTGTTCTATTCTATCTATAACCCAACCCATAGCATCGGCTATCATATAAATAGACTGTTCAAATCCTATATGTCCAACTATAGTTCCATCTTTAATACCTTTTTCAAACTCTTCAACTGTTGTTCCAACACCCTGTGTCTCCATAACGGTAGGTCCAAAAGGTGAAAGATCATTTATTCTTGCAGCTTTGATACTCTTAACATTTAAAGATGCTCCTGTCAAAGCTATTATTAAAGTATCCAAAACAAACCCTGGATTAACACCAGTTCCAAGAACAGTAACACCATATCTTCTCGCAATATTATCTATCTCTAATGCAGCTTGTGTATGTGTATAAAAAGGATGTGACATCTCTTCTGCTATTGTAATAACATTAACATTTTTCTTTATCACAGAAATAATCTGACTTTTAACAACATCAACAAAAGAATGAGTTGCAATAACAACGAGATCTGGATTAGTTTCATCTATCATAGTCATAGGACTATCATAAATTTTAATACCTGTAGGTTCTTCTAATTCTAATATATCTGATATATCTTTTCCTATATATTCTCTTCTCATATCATGAACACCGACTAACTGTAATTCATACTTACTCAAAATACTTCTTGCGATACCGCTTCCCATAGCTCCAAATCCCCAAACTGCGACTCTATACATCATATCTCCTCCCTGAATTTTGAAATTTTTTTCATATACACTACTATAATACATATATGACTCGTTTTTTGCTAATACATTATAAAGGTTTTAATAAAAGAAAAAGCCGTATAATCAAGAATCTTAAAGATTATACGGCAATAGTCATAATTAGTTACTTTTTATTAATCCTTCTTTCAAAAGAAAATACCCTGATATTTTTTTCACTCTTTCATCTTTAGATAATTCCTCAATCAAATTATCATATCCAGCTTCTGCAAAATTATTATTATTTATAAGATCTATAAATCCAACTTTTTCTGTTCCTTCTGATATATACAGTCTTGAATATCCATATTTATACCATAAATTAATTCCAAGAATAAAATCATCACTCAACTCCTTTATGATTTCATTCACTTGAATAAATCTCTTTTCAATTTCATCCTTTGCACTGACCATTTCAGATAATATATCCAATAAAAAATTTTTTCCATAAGCATCTTCTATCAAATAATTTCTAATATAAATATTATCTTCATCAAAATCGTAAAAAATCTTTTCATCTTCAACACAGTATGCTGGAATAATACTCAAATTTATAAATGATTTTAAAATATTTTTTAAATCATCTATAGATTTAAATTCTTTTCTAAACCTATTAATTCCATTTCTTTCATAAAAAATAAATTTATTTTCCGCCAAAAACTCTATCTGTGATTCACTCAAAGATTCTAAATAATTACCCAAATAAGTCTTAACCATAAAATCACCCTTTTAATAAATCAATCTGATAAAAAAAACGTATAGATCTTATTAACCTCAACTTTTTTGAACAAATTTATAATTTCAGTAATAGTAATACCTGTATTTATAAAATCATCTATTATTAGTATATTTTTCCCAAAAAACTTCTCTTTATTTTCCAATAAAAATGAATTATGAACTTGTTTCTTCTTTTCTTCTAAATTTTTATAATAAGAAAGTTTATTACTTTTTTTTATTTTCTTTAAATCATCACAAAACTCTATTTTCAAGCCTTTTGAAAGTTTCTCTACGAAATTCTTTAAAATATTATTTTTATAATTATTACTTGGAACATAAAAAATAAAATCAATCTCTTCTATCCATTTAATATTTTTTAAAAACTTTATAGAATCCTTATAATATTTATCAGAATAGTTCATACCAAAAATTTTACACTCTTCAAAACTCTTTCTAATACCTTTAGTTAAAGTATAAGAACCATCTATACTCTTTAAATTTATTATATTAATATTCTTATTAAAAAAACTATTCAAAAGTTTTTCATGTTCAATATTAAAATTTATTCTATATTTTATATCCTTATCATTATCACATATATTACATATATTTTCTTCTTCACCATCAAGATAATTAATCAAATATGACATGCGACAAGAATCTATAGAACAATATCTTATTATAGACTTAAGTTCACTTATCTTAACATCTCTTAATTTCTCTATAAAATCAAGATTTAATCTATTATCTCTATGAAAACTTTTATAAAAAATATCAGAATTTTTTGTAAATCTTTCAATAGCTCCAAGATCTATAAAATCATTCAAAATATTATAAAGTTTTAAATTATCTATATCAATATTATTTTTTATATCATAGAAACTTATAAAATCATGTGAATCTATAAACTCCAAAACTTCTTTATAAAATTTTGGTTCGGGTTTAGAATTATTTATAAAAGAAAATTGTAATCTTGAATCCTTATAATTATGAAGTAAAAAAATATAACTTTTTTTACCATCCCTTCCAGCCCTTCCTATCTCTTGATAATAATGAGTTGGAGATGAAGGAATCTGAGTATGAATTATAAATCTTAGATCTTTTTTATTTAAACCCATTCCAAGAGAATTAGTTGCCACAACACATTTAATTTTATTTTCCATTAAAAGTTTCTCAACTTTCAACTTATCATGAGCAGAAAGTTTAGAATTATAATAAAGTGTTCTTATTCCGTTAAAATTCAACCATTTAGAATAATAAACAGTATTATGAATAGTACCGGTATAAACTATTCCAGTTCCGGGAGATCTCTTTATAAGTTCATACATATAAATCATCTTTTCTCTCTCATTTTCAGCTTTTATAACATTCAAAGAAAGATTCTCTCTCATAAGATTCCCTTGAATAATCTCGCCTTTCTTTAACTGTTTCATAATATCCTTTTGAACCCTTTTATTCGCAGTAGCTGTAAGTGCTAAAATAGGTACATTTTCAAACTTTTCAAAAACTTCAACTATTCTCCTATATGCAGGTCTAAAATCATGTCCCCAAACCGATACACAATGAGCTTCATCTATTACAAAAAGTTTAATATCCATCTTCTCAATCATATTCATCCAATGAACATCTTCATATCTTTCAGGAGAAATAAAAATAATATCTATTTCTCCATTTGCAGCTTTTTCTATTGCCACTTTATTATCATAAGAAAAATTATCAGAATTTATTGCAGCAACTCTAAGACCTAATTTCAAAGCAGATCTCATCTGATCTCTCATCAAAGCCTTCAATGGAGAAAAAACTATAGTAAGTCCTCCATTTTCAAGAGTTAAATATTGATATATTAAACTCTTACCAAAACCTGTTTTTTCTATCAAAAATACATTTATTCCAGAATTAATAAAATCTATAGCTTTTTTTTGATTCAAAAACAAAGAATTTATATTCATTTTTTCTTTTAAAATTTTATCCACTTTATCATTCAAATTAATCACCTATTTTATTATATAGAAGTTTTAAAAATTATTCATTAAAAAAATGATTAAATTCTCTAAAAAAATAAAAAAAAAGATGCATTATAATTATAATGCATCTTTTTTTGCTATTTTATACCTTAAAACAGTTTTTAATTTAGATACTTCTGTTCTTCTTGGATCTGAAATATAAATTTCTTTATGTCTTTTATCTATTCTAAAAA
This sequence comes from Oceanotoga teriensis, assembly GCF_003148465.1. NCBI lineage: Bacteria > Thermotogati > Thermotogota > Thermotogae > Petrotogales > Petrotogaceae > Oceanotoga > Oceanotoga teriensis. The sequence goes on along the minus strand of NZ_QGGI01000010.1, from coordinate 18,700 downwards.
AATCATTTTTCAAACAAAAATCATCCATTACTTCAAAAGATTTATACTCTTCATCATAAATTCCAATATGCATAATCTGACAACAAAGTCCTTCATCAATGAACTCAAATTTTAATTTTTCAACAAATTTATTATCACATTTCTTATTTTTAACTATTTTTAAAAAATAATCAAATAACTCTTCATTCAAAAAATCTGGTTGTCTCATCATCATCTTTGCTTTAAAATTATTCTTATCTTTATTACCAACACTCTTATTCAAAACATCCCACTCACCTTCAAGTGGAAATACTGTATATTTATAATAATTTTCTGGTATTCTTTCACTCTTATAAGACATTTTTACAGTATAACTAAAACTATACAAAGCTTCAATCAATTCAGAAAATTCTTCTCTATTTGGATCTCCTTCAAATTCAACAGTTACATAATTTAATAATGGCAAATCAATTATACATGGCTTTTTACCAGGTAAATAAATATTTTTATAATCTTTTCTATAATTAATTTCTTTCATATGATCACCTCCAATAATAAAATAATATCATAAATTACTGACATATATTGACAAAAAAATAAAAATATGATATTATTAGACCAACTGGTCTAAACCACTTAGTCTATAAAGGGGTGAAAATAATGATAGAAGTAAAAAATTTATTCCATAAATACTCAGAAAATTCTGATTATGCTGTAAAAAATGTTTCTTTTGAAATTCCAAAAGGGGAAATATTTGGTTTTCTCGGTCCCAGCGGTGCTGGAAAAAGTACTGTACAAAAAATATTGATTGGAATATTAAAAAAACAAAAGGGAAGTATAGTAATAGATGGCATAAATTCTGAAGATCTAAAAAAAGATTTTTTTGAAAAAATTGGCGTATCTTTTGAACTTCCAAACATGTATTCAAAACTATCTGGATATGAAAATTTAAAATACTATGGTGGATTATTCAAAAAGAAAACAAAAGACCCTTTAAAATTACTCGAAAGCGTTGGATTATTACAAGATAAAGATAAAAAAGCTTCTGATTATTCAAAAGGAATGAAACAAAGACTAATATTTGCAAGATCTCTTATAAATGATCCAGATATATTATTTTTAGATGAACCCCTATCCGGATTAGATCCTTCAACTGCAAAAAAATTAAAAGAAATAATAATAAATGAAAAAAATAATGGAAAAACAATATTTTTAACAACACATAATATGTTTGTTGCAGACGAATTATGCGATAAAGTAGCTTTCATAAACAATGGAGAAATAGTTGCAATGGACACTCCAAAAAATTTAAAAATAAAATATGGAAATAAATCTGTAAAAATTGAATACCATGAAGAAAATAAAAATAAAGAAATAATTTTATTCTTAGAAAAAACTGAAGATAAAGAAAAAATTAAAAAAATAATGGATACAAAAGAAATATTAACCATACATTCTGGTGAAGCAACACTTGAAGAAATATTCATACAAATTACTGGAAGGGGGTTATCATGATTAAAACTCTTCTAAATACTCTCAAAATAGATTTTAAAGTGGCATTTAAAAATAGTTTTATGCTAATAATAATAATAATGGCAATAATATATATTCTTTTAATAAATTTTGTATTGCCAGAAAAATTAGAAATGTCTCAAACTCAAGTAATTGCTTATGATTCAACATCACAAAAAATATTTGAAAATAACTTCAAAAACTTAACATACATAAATGATAAAGATAAATTAAAAGAGAGTCTATTAAAAAATGAATCGGCTATTGGAATAATACTAAAAGAAAATACTGCCGAAATAGTCTTAAGAGGCTATGAATCTCAAACTCAAATAAACAATATAAAAGCTATAATATCTAATTTATATTCAAGAAATTATAAAAGCTATGAAATAATAACCTTGGGAAAAGAAGTTAATAAATTATCCTTTAATAAAAAAATGCTTCCTGTATTAATAGCAACAGATGTAATAATGATGGGCTTTTTATTCATTGCTGCCATGTTATTCCAAGAAAAACAAGAAGGTAGTATCTCTGCATACAGAGTAACTCCAGCGGGAACAATAAATTATATATTATCAAAAGTACTTATAAATTCATTTCTCGCTATAATATTTGGAATAATAGTTTCCATATTCACTATAGGATTTCAAATAAATTATATAATATACACAATAATAATATTCGTTTCAGCTTTTCTTGTATCTTTATTCGGTTTATTTCTTGCACAATTTTATTCATCTATATCAGATTTCATATATATAGCTTTGATATTCAATGTTATCGCAGCATTACCAGTAATGGGATATTTTAATCCAAGTTTATATATAAACATTTTCAAATATATACCATCATATCCAGTGATGTTTGGAATAGATACCTTAATGACTTCTGGAGATATATCTAATTCTTTAAAAACACTAATAGTACCGATTATAGAATTACTAATAATAAGTCCTTTAACTTATATCACCATAAAAAGAAATCTCATCAGGAGATGATATTATGAAAATAAAAAATTTATTAAAAAAAGATTTTAAATTAATATTAAAAGACAAACTAAATATAATATTCTATATAATGCCCTTAATACTTATAATAATTATAAAAATATTTTCACCATCATTTATGAATAGTAGTTCAAAACTTTTATTAATGAACAATATAGATAAAGAAATAAAAACAGAATTACAAAAATATTATGATATAAAAGAATATGATGATGAAGAAGATCTAATAAAAAGAATAAATAGTTTTGATGATATTATAGGAATAAAATATGAAAATTCTCAAATAAAAATATTAGTTCAAGGAAATGAAGATCCATTGATAAAAAATCAATTAAACAATATACTAAGTCATATACAAAATGAAAGACAAATCAATATTGAAACAAGTTCATTGGGAATCGAAAACAATCAAATATTAAATATGATAACCTCGCTCTCAATACTTCTTGTTATAGGTATACCTGGAGTTTCTATGGGATTTTTAATGGTAGAAGACAAAGAAAGTAAGATGATAGAAGCTTATTCAGTTTCTCCTTTAAATTTAAAAATATATATGATAGAAAAAATAATATTTGCATCGATAATATCTGTAATACTTGGAATAATATCTCAAATAATACTTATAGGATTTAATTTTAATTATTTAGAATTCATATACATATTGATTCTAGGAACATTATTATCAATAACAGTAGGAATAATAATAGGAACAATAGCAGATAATCAAAATTCAGCAATTGCAATATCAAAAACAATAATTTTTATATTCATAATGTTACCAATGATAGCAGTTATACTTCCACAAAAAATACAATATTTCTTCTATATACTCCCAGGATACTGGGTGTATAACATAATATTATCTGGAATAAATGAAACAATGATAAATTCATTTTCAAGTTTTATAATAGCTCTTATTTTACACATACTTGTTATAATAGCAATGATACCAAAAATGTCAAAAGAATTTAAGCTTAAAGTATGAGGTGTAGAATATGGATTTTAAAGAGTTTAAAAATAAAGAAAGACTTATGTCTTCCGCTATAAAAGAATTTGGCGACAAAAATTTTCAAAACGCTTCATTAAATAATATATTAAAAAATGCCCAAATAAGTAAAGGCACTTTTTACTACAACTTCAAAACAAAAGAAGAACTATACTTTTACTTAATAGAAAAAATTGCTCAAGAAAAATCACAATACTTCGAAAATTATTATAATGAAAACAAAATAGACTATTCAGACATATTTTCTGTTTTTGAAATACCCGCGAAAATAGGCTTAAGATTTGCTTCTGAATATCCAGAATATATAAAATTTGGACAAAATGTTGTAAATGAAAAAGATCCGAGAATAAATCAAAAAATACAAAAGAAATTATCATCTGCTACAAACCAATTCATAAAACCAATAATAAAAGCATCAATAGAAAAAAATATAATAAGATCCGATATTCCGGAAGATTTTATAAATGAACTCATGAGTTTTATGATATCAAATTACTACAAAATAATAGAAGAAAATATTGATTTCAATGATAAAAATTATTATGAAAAAGCGATAAAAAAATTTAATTATCTAATAGACATATTAAAAAATGGACTATTAAAAAAATAAAGTCAGATGAGTTTTCTCATCTGACTTATAAATTATTTTATTGATTCATAAACTATATTACATACTTCTCTACTCAAATATCCAGTACTATTATATTTTGTAAATGGATTAACTCCATTATGTTGTTTATTAGTCAAAATAATTATCTGTAAATCAAAATTAGGATCAAATATAACCTGTGTTCCTGTAAATCCTGTATGACCAAAAGTTTCTTTTGATCTATTGCTTCCCATATACCAAGATTTATCAACTTCAAAACCATAACCTTGGCCAAATCTCTTTGGACTTGTAAATTCTTTTACTATATCTTCATCATAAACTCTTGTAGTGTCATAACCGCCACCATTTAACATAGTTTGTCCTAAAATTGCTAAATCTCCTGTTGTTGAAAATAATCCGGCATGTCCAGCAACGCCATGATTAGCATAAAAAGCATTACCATCATTAACTTGTCCTATTAAAACATAGTTTCTCCAACCATTAAATTCATTAAAATACTTGCTTTCTTCACATTTATAACCAAAAGAATCATCCATAACCATTCTGTATTCATATGGATTGCCCCAAGAAGTTGCTGCTATTCTTGAATTTAAATCTTCAGATGGTAAATATCCAGTATCAACCATATTTAATTCATTATAAATTGTTTTTGCATATTCTTCCATTGGCATACCACTTGCAGCTTCAACAATAAAGCCAAGAGCCATGAAACTAAAATCTGAATACCTTCTATCTGTACCTGTTTCATATTCGAGTGGTAAATTATTTATAAAATCAAGTTCTTCTTTTCTATTATTAACATGATAAAAAGTTGGTTTCCAAGGTGTAAGACCTGAAGTATGTGTAAGTAAATCTGCAATAGTTATATTCTCTTTACCATTCTTTCCAAATTCTGGCAAATACTTAATAACTTTATCTTCAACACTATTAATTTTACCTTCAGATATTAAAGACATTATAGATTGTGTAGTTGCCATAACTTTTGTAACAGAAGCAAGATCAAAAATAGTATTAGTATTCATATATACAGGATCTTTAAGTAATCCTTTTATATCATATTTCTGAGCAAAACCATAAGCCTTTTCTTTAACTATATATCCATCTTTTGCTATTAAAACAACTGCACCAGGTGTTATACCTTTTGAAATTTCACCTTCAACAACAGCATCAATCTTACTTAAAACATCTGAATTCATACCAGCTTTTTCAGGTAAAGCTTTTTCAAGTGTGATGAAAGGAACTACAACTCTTGCAACTTTTTTAGATTTATTAACAAAAGCTATATCATTAACTCCATCAACAACAAACTTAGAAACATTTACTTTCAAAACATTTTCATCAGAATCAAAAATATTTACTTTCATACCATTGATGAAAAGTTCCATATCAGAAACAGATGCACCATTCTTTTCTATAAATAAAGATGCATTATTCTCATGAGCTTTAAATTCACCTTTAAATTGATCCTTAACCAAACTGTCTATTTGACCTGTAAAAGCAAATGAAAAAACAAAAATACTTAAAACAAAAAGTAAACTGAAAATCTTTTTCATGAACTCCCTCCTCTTGATTATTAAAAAATCCTTATTATACAATATACAGTTAACTGTATATTTAATTCTTTTTACAATTTCCATTATACAATTAAAAAAATATTAATCAATTCCAATAATTTATAATAAAAGGTAATTAAACTTAAATAGATAAAAAATACTCTATATTTAGAAAGATTGCTAATAAATAAGTTTCAAAAAATAAAAATAAAACTATTTTAATTAATACAAAGAAGATTTTCATTGTTAATCATACTTATTTTTAAATAAATAACTATAATTATTTATAATCTGATTTTGATAAAACAAAAATATTTATTATAATTTTGATAATATACAGGAAATTGTATATTATTGTAATTATTAATCTTTTTTTATTTTTTTATTTTTTAAATTAAAAATACAGTATTTTGTACAATGGGGGAATGTCTTATGGAATTTAAAAATAAACTAATGCAAAAGAATGGTCTTGTAGCCACACTTTTGGCGAGGGAATTCATAACCAAAAATGAAGGCGAGAGAATAAACACTGTTTCTTATTACTCAGAAAAATTCTCATATGGTAGGGGTACTATTCAAAATGCTTTAAATCTTTTAAAAGATAGTCAGGCTATAAAATTAAGAGCGAAAGGTCATAAAGGAACTTTCATAGAGAAATTAAATTATGAAATACTATGGGATTTTACAGGTTTGGGAACATTGATGGGAGTTATGCCACTTCCTTATTCAAAACTTTATGAAGGACTTTCAACGGGACTTTATAAATCAATAGAAGGCAAAAATATTCCTTTCAATCTTGCATATATGAGAGGAGCTAAAAATCGTATTGAAGCTTTAAAAAGAAAAAGATATGACTTTGCAGTACTCTCAAAATTTGCTGCATTGAATAGTATAAAAAATAATGAAGAAATAGAAATCATAATGGATTTTGGAAGATATTCATATGTTAATGAACATGCCATGATATTTTCAGAAAAAGCAAAAACTAAAATAGAAAAAAATATGAAAGTGGGTATAGATAAATCTTCATTAGACCATTACATATTAACACTTGATGCCTGTAAAGGTATAGATGTGAACTTCATAGATTTACCTTATAATCAAATATTATCGAAGGTAATAAACAAAGAAATAGATGCAGCTATATGGAATGTTGATGAAATAAATGAAAGAAAAATGGATATAAAATATTATAAACTTGAACGTGAGAATATAAAAGGTGAAGATACTCAAGCTGTAATTGTGGTAAATAAAACAAATGATGGAATAAAAAATCTTCTATTAGACATAATAGATCAAAATCTTGTAAAAACATATCAAAAAAATGTTGTAAAAGGAAACATAATTCCAAATTATTAAGGAGGCAAACATGGAACTAAAAGACAGACTAAATATTTTAAAAGAATCAGGACAATTAGATCAAAAAACATTTGAAGAAATACATCAAATAATAAAATCCATTTTTGATGATTACAAAATAGAATTAAATGAAGAAAATGGAGCGATGCTTATAACTCATCTTTCAATTGCTTTAACAAGAATAAAAAAAGATGAAAAAATAGACTCAGCAGATGATTTTATAATTGAACAAATAAAAGCTGATAAATACTTTGAAGAATCTTTAAATATCATAAAAAAAATAGAAAATATAATAAAATTAGAAATTCCTGAAAATGAAAAATTCTTCATTCAAATGCATTTATGTGTACTATTAAACAATGAATTAAAATAATAAAAGGGGGCATAAAAATGCTAAAAATAGTTGTTGGTGGTCAGATTGACAAAGACGCAGTGGCAAAAAAAATAAAGTCTATTGGTGGAGATAATGTATCAGTAGAAGTAAAATCAGATATGGAAGCAGCAATGGCAATAAAAACTGGACAAGCAGATTATTACTTTGGTGCATGTAATACTGGTGGAGGTGGTGCATTAGCAATGGCAATAGCTTTATTGGGAATGCCAATGTGTGCAACAGTTTCTATGCCTGGAAATGTAAAATCAGATGCTGAAATAATATCAGAAGTAAAAAACGGTAAAAAAGCATTTGGATTTACACCGCAACATATGGATCAAGTTATACCTGTAATCATGAAGGAAATCTTAAAATAAAATTTAGGGGGTAATTCCATGGAGTACATTTTAATCGCATTGATAGGCGGTTTCGCTTCTATTCTTGCAAACAAAGGTGTAGCAGTATTTAACGATGGTTTAAGGCCTATTGTTCCTGAATATTTAGAAGGAAGAATAGACAAAAAAGCTCTTGCAGCAACAAGTTTCGCACTTGGTTTTGGTCTTGTTATAGGATTTGGAATTCCTGTTTCAATAGCAGCAACAATAATCTTAATACATTCCATACTATTGGGAACAGATATTATTGGAACATGGTCACCTGATGGCAAAAAAGGAGTAATAATTGCTGGTGTAATAGGTGCTTTATACGGTTTAGGTTTATTATTTGGACTTCAATCAATAGTAGATGTATTTGCAAAATTACCTGTAAACTTTTTACCAGCTTTAGGACAAGTTGGAGCTCCTATAATTGCAGCATTTGCAGTATTTCCAGCAGTTGTTGTTGGTTATCAATACGGAGTAAAAAATGGAATGATAACCTTAGTAATATCTTTCTTAGTTAGACAAATAACACAGTACTATGGAATATTTACAATAGGAGATTCAAAAATAGCTTTAAATCCAGAAGGTATGGCTTTACTCGCTGGAATGATAGTTATGTTAATATACGCAATGAATGAAAAAGCTGATCCAAATGCAACACAAATGGATTATAAAGGATTATTTGGAGACAGAGTAAAGAGAATAAAGAAAAATGTTATTTGGCTTGCAATAATGGGTGGATTAGTTGCCGCTGCTACAAGCTATGGAACATTAGCAGGAGATCCTATATCATTAAACCTCTTAGCTGAAGGAAAAAATACTGAAGCAGCTTTAACTGCATTCGCAAGAGGAATAGGATTCATCCCATTAGTTGCTACAACAGCACTTGCTACAGGTGTTTATGGACCTGTTGGTATGACATTTGTATTCGTTGTAGGAATTTTAACAAAAAATGCTTTCTTAGCTTTCATATTGGGAGCAATAGTTATAACTTTAGAAGTTCTTTTATTAGAAGTTCTTGCAAAAATGCTTGATAAATTCCCTGGAATGAGAAAAGCTGGAGACAATATAAGAACAGCTATGTCAAAAGTTCTAGAAGTTGCATTATTAGTTGGCGGTATGATGGCTGCAAATCAAATGGCTCCAAAATTAGGATTCTTTATAGTTGTAGGTTTATATGTATTGAACAAAACATCAAAGAAACCTATAGTAGATATGGCAGTAGGACCTGTTGGAGCTATATTAGTAGGAATTTTAATAAACTTATTATCATTAATTGGACTTTACAGTGTATAAAAAAGATGGAGGCTTTCGCCTCCATTTTAATATAAAAAATCGGGAGAATCTAATATGAGAGATAAGCTTGTATATAAAATAGCAAAAAAAAATATAAAAGCATTTGATTTTAAAGATATCACTATAGAAAAAATAAATACAGATATATTAAATATAATGATGGAAAAAATAGAAACTTATGATGATTTTTATACATTTGGAGTAAAAAATACTTCTTCAATAAATAAAGACATCATAAGAAAACTTTCAAATAAAAATTATTTATTCCATACAATAGATAAAATGTCAGATGGCGGTAGGGCAATAGATATAAATATAAAAAATCCAATAACTGGAAAAAATATGACGGGCTCATCCTCTGCCTCGGCTGTAAATGTATTGTATGGAATAAATGATTTTGCAATAGCTACAGATGGAGGTGGATCTGTAATAAATCCAGCTATTTCTTTAAACTTATTTTCAATTCTTCTAAAGGGAGCAGGATTAAAAGCAAAAAATTCAAAAAAGTCTACAGATAACATAGAATTCACAGCTGGAACTGGAATAATTTCAAAAAATTTTGAAATAATAGAAAATATATTTAAATTACTTTTTGATATAAAACCAGAAAATAAAAAATATATAATAGCTATCCCCTCAAATCTATACACAGCCGATGATAAACCCATGAAAGAAACACTTGAAAATATAATAAAAAATGTAGGAAATGTACAAATAAAAGAATTCAAATATCCAGATTTTTCAAATAGAGAAGAATCTATAAAACAAATAAAAAAAATATTCAAAGAAGTAGATTTTATATCCTGTATGGAAGGACCTACTGATATATATGGAATGGGAGATTCTGTATTTGGTTGTATGGGAGAAACTTATAAAAACGAACAAAATAAATCTGGAAAATACCTCTCAAAAATTGCAAATATGATAAACTCATCTGCCATATCAATACCAACAAATGAACTTTCAAAATCTTTATTAATATGTTCAAAAGAGAATGTACAAAACACTGCAAACTTAATCGAATTCTGTAAACAAATATATCAAATATATGAATTACCAGAACTATATAAAAGATACTTTTTAAAATCTTATGAACGAAAAAAGCAAGAATACTTTTTTAAGGAAGGTGATTAATATGTTAAAAAACGGATATACTTATATGCATGAACACATGAGAATAGATTTATCGGGAGTAAAAAAAGATCCAGATTGCAGACTTGATTGTTATGATCAAACAAAAGAAGAATTATTAGAATTAATGGGGAAAAATGTAAAAAATATAGTTGAAGTTACAAATATGGGTATGGGTAGAGATATCGGATATATACTAAAATTAAGAGAAGAAACTGGAATGAACTTTATATTTTCAACTGGATACTATAAAGAACCATTTTTACCAGACGAAGTTTATACAAAAACAAAAGAAGAGCTTGCCAAAATAATGGAAAATGAAATAATAAATGGCATAGAAAACTACGGAGTGAAAGCACAAATAATAGGAGAAGTTGGTTCTTCAAAAGATAAAATAACTCCTGCTGAAGAAAAAGTTCTAAGAGCGGCAGCAATAGCTCATAATAATACAGGAAGGCCTATAACAACACATACAAGTCTTGGTACCATGGGTTTAGAACAAATAGAACTATTCAAAGAAATGAATGCAAATTTAGATAAAATTATACTCGGTCATACTGATTTAACTGGTGATATAGAATATATAGAAAAACTAATACAAAAAGGCGTTTATGTTGAAATAGATACAATAGGAAAACTGAGTTATTTAAGTGATGAAAAAAGAATTGAAATATTAACAAATCTTTGTAAAAAAGGTTTATCTGAAAGAATAGTATTATCTGTAGATATAACAAGAAAATCACATTTAAAATACAAAGGTGGAATTGGATATTCATATCTTTTAGACAAATTCATTCCTGAACTAATAAAAAATGGAGTAAAAGATACTGACATAGAAAATATGCTAATAAACAACCCGAAAAAAATATTGGAGAGTGAATAAATTGAAAACATATCCTCTTAAATCATTAAATATAGAACAAGCTAAAAAATTACAATTTAAAATGATAGACTCTATAACAAAAAATTTCCAAGGGCATGAAATACTTTCAAGAGGAGACCTCGGAGTAGTGATGGGTCAAAACAAACCAACAACAACTATACAAGTTGAAAAAACAATTGCAGATTTCTTCGATGCAGAAGATGCTATACTATTGAGAGGATCAGGAACAGGTGCTTTGAGATGGGGTTTAATAAGTTTTATAAACAACAATGAAAAATTGCTCGTACATGATGCACCTATCTATCCAACGACAGAAGTTACTTTAAATACTATGGGTGTAAAAACAATAAAAGCTGATTTCAATGATATAAATGATATAAAAGAAAAAATCGAAAAAAATCCTGACATAAAAGGTGCTTTAATACAACATTCAAGACAAAAAATAGAAGACTCTTATGATCTTGAAAATGTTATAAAAATAATAAAAAATGAAAAAAATATACCAATAATAATAGATGACAACTATGCTATAATGAAAACTCAAAAAATGGGTACACAATGTGGAGCTGAATTATCTGCATTTTCAACATTTAAACTTCTCGGCCCAGAAGGTGTTGGTTGTCTTGTAGGAAAAAAAGAATTAATTCAAAAAGTAAAAAACTTAAATTATTCTGGTGGAAGTCAAGTACAAGGACATGAAGCTATGGATGTAATATATGGTTTAATATATGCTCCTGTATCTCTTGCAATTCAAGCAGAAGTAAATGATGAATTAGTAAAAAGACTTAATAATAATGAAGTTCCTCATATAAAAAATGCATTTTTAGCAAATGCACAATCCAAAGTTCTCTTGGTTGAATTCGATGAAAATATAGCTTATGATGTATTAAAAGAAGCTGAAAAACTCGGAGCAATTCCACATCCTGTAGGATCTGAATCAAAATATGAATTTGCCCCTATGTTCTATAGAATATCCGGAACATTTAGAGCTGCCGATCCAGAACTCGAAAACAGAATGATAAGAATAAATCCTATGAGAAGTGGTGCAGACACAATAATAAGAATACTAAATCAATCTATAAATAAAATTTCCAAGAGGTGATGAAATGTTCCTTGAAAAAACTATGAAAAGAAATCCAAAATTAATACAAACTGCTTTTGAATTACATCAAAATGGTTTGATACCACCAGACACTTATATAATAGATCTCGATACACTTTTAAAAAATGCGAAATCGATAAAAGATGAAGCAGACAAATATGGAGTAAAACTATTTTTTATGACTAAACAACTCGGTAGAAACCCTTATATTGCCGACCAATTATTAAAAATTGGATATGAAGGAGCTGTAGTTGTCGATTTTGAGGAAGCAGAAATACTCGCCGCAAATAACATAAAAATTGGAAATATTGGACATCTCGTACAAACTCCAAACTCTATGATCAAATATTTTTTAGAAAAAGATCCAGAAATAATGACTGTATATTCTATAGAAAAAGCTCAAAAAATAAATGATGAAGCTCAGAATTTAGGCAAAACCCAAAAAATAATGCTGAGAGTATTAAATGATGGTGATATGTTATATCCAGCTCAATATGGTGGATTTTATTTAAACGAATTAGAAGAAGCCATTAAAAAAATTCAAAAAATGGAAAATATAAAAATATATGGAATCACTTCATTCCCGTGTTTTTTATATAATGAACAAAAAAAAGACATATTACCAACTCCAAATATTCAAACTATAAAAAAAGCTATAAAAATATTAAATGAAAATGGAATAAATCCAGGTCATATAAATATGCCTTCGGCAACATGTACACACACCATAAAAAAAATAAAAGAAAATGGTGGAACACATGGTGAACCTGGTCATGGACTACTTGGAACAACCCCTATGCATGCAGATTTTGATATGAAAGAAATACCTTCTATGGTATATGTAAGTGAAATATCACATAATTTAAAAAATTCCTCATTCATGTACGGTGGAGGACATTATAGAAGATCTCATATGGAAAATGTTCTAGTTGGTAAAAACATAGAAAATTCAAAAATAGAAAAAACTATAATGCCAGATGCAGAAAGTATAGATTACTATATAGAAATAGACCAAAACAATGCAATAGGAGACACAACAATACTAAATTTTAGAACTCAAATCTTTGTAACAAGAAGTAAAGTTGCAGTAGTAAAAGGGATACAAGAAGGGAAAGCTGAAATAATTGGTTTATATGACAGCCAGGGCAGACTCTTAAGGAGATGATCTTAATGGGAAAATTTACAGTTATAGTTTTAGATAGTTACGGTGTAGGTTATATGGATGATGTTATAAAAACAAGACCAGAAGATTTTGGTGCAAATACAGCAAAACATATATTTGAAAAAACTCCAGGATTAAAATTACCAACTTTAGAAAAACTTGGATTAATGAATGCATTAAATATGGAAACAGAAGATATGAAAAAAAATCCAGATGCTGTTTTTGGAAAATCAAGTTTAATGCACTTCAATGCAGATACATTCTATGGTCATCAAGAAATAATGGGAACAAATCCAAAACATCCAATAATGGAACCATTCTCAAAAAAAATAGATATAGTATACAATGAATTAATCAAAAAAGGCTATAATGTAGAATATATAGGCGAAAAATTAAAAATATTATTAGTAAACAATTGTGTAACAGTTGGAGATAATCTTGAAGCAGATGGAGGTCAAGCTTATAATGTAACCTCGACCTTCGATAAAATATCTTTTGAAGAAGTTATAGAAATAGGTAAAATAGTGAGAAGTCAGGTACAAGTTTCAAGAGTTATAGCCTTTGGTGGAAAAGATGTTACAAAAGATGACTTAATAAACTCAATAGAAACAAAAGATGATACATACATAGGAGTAAACGCTCCAAAAAGCGGTGTTTATAATAAAGACTATCTCGTAATACATCTTGGATATGGAATAGATCCAGAAGTGCAAATCCCAACAATATTAGGAAAAAACAACATCCCTGTAACCTTAATTGGAAAAGTAGCTGATATAGTTGAAAATAGATATGGAAAATCAATTCCAGGTGTAGATACAGAATATGTAATGAAACAAACTATAGAAGAATTCAAAAAAATGAAAGATGGATTCATATGCACAAATGTACAAGAAACTGATTTAGCTGGTCATGCCGAAAATGTAGAAAGATATGTAGAAAAATTAAAAGTTTCTGATAAATATATAAAACAATTAATAGATATAATGGAAGATGATGACTACTTAATAGTAATGGCAGATCATGGAAATGATCCTACAATAGGCCACTCACATCATACAAGAGAAAATGTACCACTCTTAATATACAATAAAAATAAAAAAAATATCAATATTGGACATAGAAAAACAATGTCTGATGTTGGCGCAACAGTTGCCGAGTACTTTAAAATTGAAGCCCCTGAAAACGGCACATCATTTCTCAATCAAATAATATAAATTTTAGGAGGATGATTTTGTGAAAGTTATAGTCGTAAATAATTACGAAGAAATGAGCATAAAAGCTGCTCAAATAGTGGCAAGTCAAATAATATTAAAAGAAGAATCTATTTTAGGATTAGCAACAGGAAGTACTCCAATAGGAATGTATAAAGAATTGATAAAACTCTATGAACAAAAAATAATAGACTTTGAAAAAACAAAAACATTCAATCTCGATGAATATTTCGGATTGAGCAGAGATAATGATCAAAGTTATTATTATTACATGAGAAATAACCTTTTCAACCATATAAACATAAAGACTGAAAATACAAATATACCAGATGGTACGGCTAAAGATATACATGAAGAATGTATAAACTATGAAGAAAAAATAAAAAAAGCTGGTGGAATAGACTTACAAGTACTTGGAATAGGAACAAATGGCCATATAGGTTTTAATGAACCAGATATAAAATTTGAATCTACAACACATCTTGTAAATCTTGATGAAGAAACTATAAAAGCAAATTCAAGATTCTTTGATTCTATAGATGAAGTACCTAAACAAGCTATAAGCATGGGAATAAAAACGATAATGCACTCAAAAAAAATAGTACTTCTTGCAAATGGAAAAAACAAAGCAGATGCAATATATGGCACAGTAAAAGGAAATATAACACCAGAATTACCAGCATCAATATTACAATTGCATAATGATGTATACATAATAGTAGATAAAGAAGCAGCTTCAAAACTATAAATACTCAATAATTCCTTTCTTTAAGAGTTGTTTAAGATAGAAAACATAAAATAAATAAAAACAACAAAAAAGGAAGGGAGAAAGAATGAAAAATATTATATTTCTTTTTTCTACATTATTATTAAGTATAAACTTATTTCCTATGACTTTCAATACAAATGATATACCAAGATTAAAAAATGGCAAAATAACCATAAGAAGATTGCCAACAGAGATAAAAACAATAAAAATGGATATTAAAGTCATACAAATAAATCAAAAGCCAGATGAAAATGGAATATTAAAAATAAAAATCTCCGATGGAAATACAGAATATACTGCATTTATAAATGAAGAAAACAAAAATCTTTTAGAAACAAATAAAAAATATCAAATTCAAGGTTATCAAACTGCCATAGGAAAAAACATAGGTTTAAAAATAACAATAATAAACAACAAAAACCTTGAAAATAATAAAAAAGAACAAAAAAACGATGATGAAATAATAAATTACAATGGGAAAATAAGTTATATAAGTGAAATTCCCGATGAAAACAACCTATATGAAATAATAATAGAAAACGAATATGAACACAAATTATTCTATATAGATGAAAATCTCATAAAAAAAGACAAAATATATGAAATAAAAGCAAACAAACAATGGCTAAATGACTTTAAAATAAATATAATAACTGAAATAAAAATAAAGGAAGAACAATAAAGTTCTTCCTTTATTTATTACTTATTATTTTAATTTAAAAGCACTTATACTCTTCTTAAGATTTTCTGATAATCCTTTAAGTTCTTCAGAACTATCTTCAATCTTACCCGTGTTACTCTTTTGATGATCCAAAGTATTTCCTGTTTGAATCAATTTTTGATTTATTTCAGCAACTGCATTATATATTTCAGTAATTGAAGAATTCATTTGTTCAGCACTTGCACTTTGCTCTTGAGCATTGGCAGTTAAATTCTCCACAGCAGAATTCATACTTTCAACCTGATCAAAAATAAGTTTAAATTTATTTGAAACATTACTCATTTCAGAATCTACAACTTGTATTATATCAGAAGTTTTATGAGTTGCCTTATTGACAACATCAGTACCACTCTTTATCTTACCCAAGATTTCACCTATTCTATCAGTTGCCTTAGCAGACTCCTCTGCAAGCTTTCTTATCTCATCTGCAACAACAGCAAATCCTTTTCCAGCTTCACCTGCACGGGCTGCTTCAATTGCTGCATTCAAAGCAAGTAAATTAGTCTGTTCGGTAATAGAATAAATACTATCAACTATATTTTTTACTTCATCCGCATTAGCAGAAAGTATTTCTACATTCTTTTCAGTTTCTTGAGACTGCCCCACAGCTTGTTTAATAGAATTAATCATTTCTTTAATACTGTGATACCCTTCTTTAGCAGAATCATTGGTATTGTTCGCAAGATCGTTCAAATTCTGAGATTCTTTAGAAACAGTTTGAGAATTTGTAGCAACTTCATCAACACCTATTTTAACCTGTTCTATTGTAGAAAATGCACTTTGAGAATCATTTTGAATAGTTACAGACTGTTCTGCTAAATACTCTATACCTCTATTATTCTCAAAAGAAACATCTTTGAGAGAATCAGAAGATTTCTCTATATCATCAGAGGCATTCTTTATATTAATAATATAATTCTTAAGATTTTCTGACATATAATTCAAAGAATTTGCTATCTCATCTATCTCATCCTTATTTTTTGATACAAATTCAACTGTGAGATCACCTTCACCAAAAAGTTTAACATCTTTTGATAATCTCTTAAGTGGATTTACAATACTTCTAATATAAAAATAAGAAATAAAAATAGCAAAAATTATTATTACACCAGATATGATACCAGAATAAATAGTTTGATCAATTGGAGCCTTAACTATATCGGCACGTTCAATAGAAGTATAAACTATCCACTCAAACTCTGGAATCTTTTTATAATAACCAAATCTATCAACACCATTTATAGAATAATGAACAACACCACTCTCCGAATCTACGTTTAAAAACAACTCCTCATTAGATCTGTCTTGACCTATTAAATTCCTATCCGAATGAAGAATATTTTTACCCTCATATGTCAAAACAAATGATTGTGCTGAATCATAACCTATATTTTTCTCAAGCATCATAACTAAATGATCATAATCTAAGTCCATTCCAAGAACACCCTGCATACCAGAACTCTCAAAATTAAAAACTATTGAAATTACAGTCTTATTATTAAAACCCTGCAAATAAGGATCAGTCATGACAATGCTATCTGGATGTTCCATTCCAACTTTATACCAATAAGAATTCGTAGGATCATAAGAATCATTCAGATCATAATCTGGTTCAGAATAAAAAGTACCATTACTCAAACCCATATAAATATTATCTATCATCTTATATGAATTCACCAAATTATTAAAATTCTGAAAACTCCAACTCAAACCATTCTTTTCAAGATTCAACTTAACATAATTAGAAAGTTCTATAACAGGATTCATATAAGACCTTATATAATCGGTCAAATCCTCATTTTTGGTCATAACAATTTTCTCTACACTATCATTCATCTTATTATAAAAATTAAAAGAACTATAAGATGTCAATATGACCAAAGGAATAACAGAAATCAAGATCAATAAAGAAATCATCTTTTTTCTAATGCTAAACTTCATAAACTCCCTCCCACTCCAAAATAAACTCCGGAAAAATTTAAAATAAAAATGCGATTATAACAAGCTTTCTAAAGAAATTATAACATATATTTAAAATATATGTTATTTCAAGTATCAACAATTAAGCAAGTATAAAAAAAGAAAACTTCAATTATTAAATAATATTATTTAATTTCACAAAATATCTAAAAACTACTAATAGAGTTAACTCCAATATTTTCACAATCTTAACCTTTTTTGTCCGATTTAAAACTTGACATGAAGTTAACTCCATTTGATTTAATATAAGTGAATAAACAAATACCATATATCTCTAAGGAGGGATAATATGATAAAAAAAATAAGAAAAAGAGAAGATCTATACAATTCAGAATCATTCAATCAAATAATACTTGAATACATTAGAAGAATATAAGTCGGATTTATCCGACTTATATTTTTTTATAAAAATTAACCAAAATCCTCTAAAATACTAAAAAATTCCGATAAAATAAATGTTATAATTAATAATAAGATACAAAATCTTGTTAATCTAATTTTTTTTAATTATTTATAGTGACTTGAAAAATAGAGCAATAAAAAAGGGATATGAAATAAAAAACAAGTAAACGAAAAGCAACAAAAATAAAAACAAGTAAAAAAAGGAATAAAAAGCGATAAAAAAGAGAAAAAAGAGAAGGGAAGAAAGAAAAAAAGATAGCAAAA